>DATHWA010000211.1:0-2867 GCA_035461025.1 Gillisia sp.
CCGGGACCTCCAGATCATCTCCGGAACTTAGGAGTAGAAGAACAATAGACTAAGAATAAATAAAAATCGTTGAAAATTTGGAATAGCTGAAGTTTTCATATACACCGGTTTTATAAAATTATTTTATCAAGATGTGTAAAACTAGTAGGGTAGGGAAACAGTGTAGGGAAGTAAATAATAGTTGCAAAAGCGCACTTTTAAGGTAAATTCTTTCTGAATTTTTTTTGCAACTGGTTAAATATAAGTCTTATAAAAATGTCTTCATTGGAAAAAACGGACATTATTTGTAGAGCATATAAACATATATAGTCTCTTTTGTATCATCCAGACCTCCTTATTTTTTCCTATTTTTATAAGAACTATTTCCCCGGAAATCTGACTGTAAAAACTTATTGACTTACCAATTTAATCGGCCTGATCTTTCTTGATGTGGTGCAAAATATGGAGTGGTTGGAAAATGGATTAGATGGGCCGGAGCTGAAAAAGCGATAAGGTTTTTTGAAATTATTATTAAAGTTCACCGTAAATAAATCGCACTCCATGCAAAAGAGAAACAGAATAATTGTACTTGTAGATTTTTCCAAACATACAGAAAATCTAATGAGTTTTGCTTTTAGCATCTCCAAATTGATGAATGCAAAAATATTATTTATACATAAGGTTTCAGGAGTTGTACCTGCATTGGCTGATGAAGGCAGCAGAATTGAAATTCTTAAGGTTGAAATAGAAGATGCCCGCCGCAATTTACGGGAGCTGGTAAGGGGGCGAGATATTGATGATGAAGCTTTCTTTGTAAGCTCAAAGCCCGTCCTTACCCAACTTCAGGAAGTTTCCAATGATAAATATTTTGACTGGGTACTTACAGGGCTTAAGGGAACAGGGACTTTAAAACGCCTGCTCATAGGAAGTACCCCACTTTCCATTATTGATGAATCCAGCCTTCTCACGTTGGCAATACCAGTGCGTACAAAGGTGCCAGTACCCACTAAACTACTTGTTGGGGTAACTCTAAAATATAAATTGAATAAAAATCAACTGGAGAACGTTCTACTTTCCTTAAAAGAAAAAGTCATACATCTGGAATTTTTCTCTATTCTTAAAGATGATGAAGATGAAACCAAAACCCGGAATTATCTACTCGAACTTCAAACTGAATATACATCTTATAAACCGGAAATCCAGCTATATAAGGGTAACAATGCCCTTAATCTTTTAAAAGAAAGGGTGAGAAATACAGAAAATTCCTTTTTGGTACTTCAGCAGGGATCCAGGACTCTTACAGATAAATTATTCAGAAGTTTTATGATCAATGAGCTTGTTTACGACGCCCATACTCCATTAATTGTTCTTTCCTCATGAATTGGCTATCCGGTATTTCTGAAAACCCATTTTACGAGTTTTCCATTATCCTTGCGCTTGCAGCCCTACTGGGAGGAATTGGACGTTTGTTGAAACAGCCTCTTATTGTTATGTTCATTGCGTTGGGAATACTGGTAGGGCCTGCAGTACTCGATGTAGTAAAATCACCTGAGCAAATTCATTTACTGGCAGAAATAGGGATCGCAATACTGCTCTTTATTGTGGGGCTTAAACTGGATTTACGCATCATTAAATCTGTGGGAAAAATTTCCCTGCTCACGGGATTTGGGCAGGTCATATTTACTTCTCTTTTTGGTTATTTTATTGGTTTGTTACTGGGATTTTCACCTCTTCACAGTTTCTATATCGCGGTTGCGCTTACGTTTTCCAGTACTATTATAATTGTAAAATTACTTTCAGATAAAAAAGAGATCGATTCCCTGCACGGGCAAATAGCAATAGGCTTTTTAATTGTTCAGGATATAGTAGTTATCCTGGTAATGATCGTACTTTCAGCTATCCAGCACGGTGGGGAGACTACCCTCACCCAGGATATCATTACAACCCTGGCCTCCGGTCTTGGTTTAATAGCATTTACCCTCATCGCCATTAAATGGATCATTCCGGGGTTGAGTTCTTTTCTTGCTAAATCCCAGGAAATGCTTACACTATTTGCTATTTCCTGGGCTGTAACCCTGGCTTCTGTTGGTGAATTTATTGGCTTTAGCAGTGAAGTAGGAGCCTTTCTTGCAGGGATGAGCCTTGCCTCATCAGATTTTAAAGAGGTGATAAGCAGCAGGCTGGTAACCTTACGGGATTTCCTGTTGTTGTTTTTCTTTGTAAACCTGGGAAGTAATTTGGACCTATCCATTATTGGAAGTCAAATTGTTCCTGCTTTGATCTTTTCAGTTTTTGTCCTTATAGGAAATCCTATTATAGTTTTAATCATAATGGGGTTATTAGGATACCGGAAGCGCACATCCTTTCTTGCAGGATTAACAGTTGCCCAAATAAGTGAATTTTCCCTGATCTTTGCCGGTTTAGGGTTAAGTGCAGGTCATATTACTAATGAAGTAGTAGGTTTAATAACCCTGGTTGGATTAATTACGATTGGTCTTTCCACATACCTTATTTTATATTCTCATCAAATTTTCAAATACCTGTCACCTGCACTGGACATTTTTCAGCGGAGTAAGAATTATACTGAAGTAGAAGAATTAAATAAAAAGCAGGATTATGATGTAGTGATCCTGGGCCTGGGAAGATTTGGCAGCAGGCTTGCTGAAATGCTTGAGGAGCATTCGGAAGTAGATTACCTGGGAGTGGATTTTGATCCTGTGATTATTGCTGAATGGAAAGCCAGGGGCAAGGATATAATTTATGGCGATATGGAAGATCCGGATCTCCTGGAACAAATACCTTTTGATAAGAGCGATATTATTATTAGTACAGTTACAAACACAGAACTTTCCCTGCAATTAAAAAAGTCTTTATCAAGAAACCAGTAT
>DATHWA010000212.1:0-6096 GCA_035461025.1 Gillisia sp.
TCGCGGTATGAATTGAATTCTTCTACTTGGTTCATATTATTTTTTTCTTAATTCAGTTTTTCGCAATTTTCTTTCTTCTCTTTTGTGGACTATTTTGGAGATGATGATACTCACCTCATAAAGTATAAGTACCGGAATGGCCACGATGATCTGGCTTACAATATCCGGCGGAGTGATGATGGCACTCATTATTAAAACAAGGACCAGGGCATATTTTCGGTATTTTATAAGGAAATCCGGGGTTACGATTCCTACTTTTGTGAGGAAGTACATTATTATAGGCAGTTCGAAAATAATTCCGCTGGCGATGACAGAGGCGCGTACGAGGCTAATGTAACTGGCGAGGTCAAAATCGTTGAAAACGTCCTCGCTCACCTGGTACTTTCCGAGGAAATTAATAGAGAGAGGCGTTACCACGTAGTATCCAAAAAGAACGCCCAAAAAGAATAATAGGGAAGAGATAAGGATAAAACCGCGGGCATTCTTCTTTTCATTGTCCTTCATTGCAGGGGCCACGAATTTCCAGAATTCGTAGATCACATAAGGGAAAGAAATGATAAATCCGGCCGTGATGGCTACCCAAACGTGGGCAGAAAACTGGCCTCCCATGGTTCTACTTTGTATCCTGAAAGGCATTTCGTCAAAACAGAATCCGCCGTCTATTCCCATAGCGGTAGAGATTCGGCAAAGGATGTCGTAGGTCCAGAAGTCGGCATAACGCGGACCAAAGAGCAGGACGTCAAAAATGAAACCCTTGGCCAGGAATGCGATAAAGCCTGCAATTACAATCGCCAGGGTTGCTCTTATTAGGTGCCATCGCAGGTCTTCCAGGTGGTCCAGAAAGGACATTTCGTCATGTGGGGTCTTTACTTTGGCCATTATAGAATTCCTTCTCTTATAAGATTATGAATATGTACTACTCCTGCATATTTGCCGTCGTCTTCGGCAATAAGCTGTGATATTTTATTCTTTTCCAGCATCTCCAGGGCATCTATTGCAAGGGAATCCTGTCCAATAGTCTTTGGATTCTTGCTCATAATATCTGCAGCGGTAAGATGAACGAATTGATCATTGTTGCGCAGCATTCGGCGTATATCCCCGTCTGTCACTATCCCTATGATCCGGTCATTTTCGAGTACGGCGGTAACCCCCAGCATTTTTTCAGAAATTTCCACTATAACATCCCTTACGTTGGTTGAGGGGCTCACCTGTGGTTTCATATTTTGGGATGTGATATCGCTTACTCTTAAATAAAGTTTTTTGCCAAGAGCACCTCCCGGATGGTACTTTGCGAAATCTGTACTGGAGAATCCTCTTAGGTCCAGTAAACAAATGGCAAGAGCATCTCCCAGCACCAGTTGTGCCGTGGTACTGGTGGTAGGTGCGAGGTTGTTTGGGCAGGCCTCTTTTTCTATAAACGCATTTATTACGTAATCTGCCTGCTGTCCAAGAAAAGAATCTTCTTTGCCAGTGATGGCAATGATCTTATTGTTGAAATTTTTAATTAGGGGGACGAGGACTTTTATCTCGGGCGTGTTGCCGCTTTTTGAGATGCAAATCACTGTATCATCTTCCAGGATACTCCCCAGGTCACCGTGGATAGCATCTGCTGCGTGCATAAAAACCGCGGGGGTGCCGGTGGAGTTTAAAGTGGCCACTATTTTATTGGCGATAATGGCACTTTTTCCAATCCCGGTAATAATTACCCTACCTTTAGAGTTATATATATATTGAACTGCCTGGGCAAACTCGTTTGTAAGTAGATTTGTGAGGTTTGCAATTGCTTTTGCTTCAATGGAAATAGTCTCTTTTGCTACAGAGAGGATTTTTTCTTCCAGTTTCAAATTTGTAAAATTATGAATGGTGAATACTAAAGAAATACGTATCTTTATTTGTGCAAATGTATGTAAAATTGTAACACAATTGAATGGGTCCTACCGAAATCAATTTACACCAAGAGCTTAAAAAATACTTTGGATTTAGCCAGTTTAAAGGGCTTCAGGAACAAGTAATTACCAGTATAGTTAACGGGAATAACACCTTCGTTGTAATGCCAACAGGAGGGGGTAAATCTTTATGCTACCAGCTTCCGGCTCTTATTGAGGAGGGAACTGCAATCGTGGTGTCCCCGCTAATTGCCTTAATGAAGAACCAGGTAGATGCCATAAGGGGTATCTCTTCTGAACATGGGGTTGCCCATGTGCTTAATTCCAGTTTGAATAAATCTGAAATAAGGCAGGTGAAGGAAGATATTACCAATGGGATCACCAAGCTGCTTTATGTAGCTCCTGAAAGTCTCACTAAGGAAGAAAATGTAGAATTTCTGCGCAGCGTAAAGATCTCTTTTATGGCTGTAGATGAAGCCCATTGTATTAGTGAATGGGGACATGACTTTCGTCCGGAATATCGTAACCTGAAACATATTATAAAACGTATTGGCGATAATATTCCAATCATTGGTCTTACCGCTACTGCTACCCCCAAGGTACAGGAAGATATTCTGAAGAACTTAGGGATCACAGATGCCAATACCTTTAAGGCGAGCTTCAACAGGCCTAACCTTTATTATGAAATAAGGCCGAAGACCAAGAACGTGGATGCGGATATCATCCGCTTCGTAAAACAGAATTCAGGTAAATCCGGAATTATTTATTGCTTAAGCCGAAAGAGGGTGGAGGAACTTGCGCAAACGCTGCAGGTTAACGGAATTTCTGCCGTGCCTTATCACGCGGGGCTGGATGCCAAAACCCGGGTGAAGCATCAGGATATGTTCATTATGGAAGATGTGGACGTGGTGGTAGCTACCATTGCATTTGGGATGGGAATAGATAAGCCCGATGTTCGCTTTGTAATACACCACGATATCCCAAAAAGCCTGGAGAGTTATTACCAGGAAACAGGCCGTGCCGGAAGGGATGGGGGAGAAGGACACTGTTTAGCTTTCTACTCTTATAAAGACATAGAGAAGCTTGAAAAATTCATGAGCGGCAAGCCCGTGGCAGAGCAGGAGATAGGCCACGCCCTGCTTCAGGAAGTGGTGGGTTATGCCGAGACTTCCATTTCACGTCGTAAATTCCTGCTTCACTATTTCGGGGAAGAATTTGATGAAGAAACAGGCGAAGGTGCCTCGATGGATGATAACGTTCGCAATCCCAAGAAAAAGCATGAAGCTAAGGAGGATGTAGAGTTGTTGCTAAAAACTATCAAAGAAACCAACCAAATATATAAATCCAAGGACGTTGTGCATACCCTTACCGGGAAAGCCACGGCAATAATCCTATCCCATAAAACAGATGAGCACCCGCTTTTCGGAAAAGGGAAGGAAAAGGATAACAAATACTGGATGGCATTAATCCGCCAGGTTCTTGTAGCAGGGATGCTGCGCAAGGATATAGAAACCTACGGAGTTGTACGTCTTACCGAAAAAGGGGAGGAGTATCTGAAAAATCCGCAATCGTTCATGATGACTGAAGATCACATTTTTGACAGTACTACAGAAGCAGTGGTTACCCCGGCAAAATCGGCCGGAGGCGGAGTGGATGAAGCGCTTGTGAAAATGCTGAAGGACCTTCGGAAAAAGGTTGCAAAAAAACAGGGAGTGCCCCCATTCGTGGTATTCCAGGATCCCAGTATTCAGGATATGGCGCTTAAGTATCCTATGACTATCCCGGAGTTGGGCAACATCTTTGGAGTAGGAGAGGGGAAAGCCAAGAAATTTGGAAAAGAATTCGTTGAGCTCATTAGCCGCTATGTTGAAGATAACGACATAGTACGCCCGGATGATCTTGTAGTGAAATCCACCGGTGCCAACAGTGCACTCAAACTATATATTATTCAGAATATAGATAGAAAACTTCCGCTCGATGACATTGCATCAGCCAAAGGAATGGCAATGCAGGAATTCATCAAGGAAATGGAGGCCATTGTTTACAGCGGCACAAAACTCAACATAGATTACTGGCTGGATGAGATCCTGGATGAAGATCAACAGGAAGAGATCCACGACTATTTCCTAGAAGCCCAAACCGATAAGATCGAAGACGCCCTCGATGAATTTGACGGCGATTATGATGATGAGGAGCTTAGGCTGTACAGGATCAAGTTTATTAGTGAGGTGGCGAATTAGGTTGTTGTTGGTTGTAGGTTGAAAAAGTTGTCAGTTGTGGGTTGTCTGTTGTCGGTTGAAAAAAAGTGGAAAGAGGAAAGTGGAGAGAGGATAGTCTGGACGTGGTAAACGTAATTAGTTAGGAGTTAAGAGTTAGGTGGAAAAACTCCGTGAAACTCCTTTTTAACCTCCCGCGACTCCGTGGTTAAACAAAAAATAGCCTCAAAAATCGAAAATTCTCTCGCCAGAAAAAACCAACTCCAAACACCAAACAACAAACCACAAACGTTCCGCTAACGACTAACGACTAACGACTACAGACTACAGACTAACGACTAAAAAAAACTATCTTTGCACCCTTAAACAAAAACAAGCACTATGCAAGACGGACTATATGCTAAATTTCACACCTCAAAGGGAGAAATACTCGTAGCACTTGAATACAAAAGAACACCCGGAACAGTGGGTAACTTTGTAGGTTTAGCTGAAGGAAACCTGGAAAATAAAGCAATCCCACAAGGAAAGCCATATTACAACGGACTTAAATTTCACCGCGTTATTCCGGATTTTATGATACAGGGAGGGGATCCTAAAGGAACCGGTACCGGTGGACCAGGTTACAACTTTGAAGATGAGATCCATCCGGAGCTGCAACACGATGAACCGGGAAAACTTTCTATGGCAAATGCAGGACCGGGAACTAATGGAAGTCAGTTTTTCATTACTCATATTGCTACACCATGGCTTGATGGAAAACACACTGTTTTTGGAAGTGTGGTAGAAGGTCAGGAGGTTGTAGATGCTATAAAGCAAGGCGATAAGATCGAGAAATTAGAGATCATAAGACAAGGTGAGGCTGCAGAGAGTTTCAATGCAGTTGAAGAGTTCCGTTCTTTTACCGGGTCAAAAGCCGACAGGGAAGCAGCAGCAAAAAAGCAGCAGGAAGAATTGATGGGCGAATTGTCACAAGGCTTCGAAAAAACTTCCAGCGGACTTAGATACAAGATCGAGCAAAAAGGCGACGGCGCCAAAGCTGAAAAAGGTCAAACCGTTTCAGTTCATTATAAAGGAATGCTTCCTGATGGGACAGTATTTGATTCGTCATACAAAAGGAATCAGCCCATTGATTTCCCACTTGGTAAAGGACACGTGATCTCCGGCTGGGATGAAGGAATCCAACTGTTGAATGTTGGGGACCAGGCAAGATTCGTGATCCCGTCACACCTTGCCTACGGAGAACGCGGTGCAGGTGGGGTGATCCCCCCAAATGCAACATTGATATTTGATGTGGAGCTTGTTTCAGTAAAATAATTAGCGTTACAGCTATACAAGGAAAGTTTTCTTGGTTAAAGCATTAGAAGTAAACCCCGCAAATCAATTGATTTGCGGGGTTTTTTTGTTGAGGATTCTTGGAATGCTTGTATTGATGAGAAAGTGTAAACCTTCTGAATGATTTTTCGAGTTTAAGTGTCTAAAAAATGAAAATCGAACTTTCTAAGAAAACCTCACAGGTCTCAAAGACCTGTGAGGTTTAAATCGTCTAAGGGAGAATATTTCAGTTCCTTAAGCGCTTCTCCTCCCGCAGATGCTCAAAAGAAACGACCTCAATCATCCCCCGCCAGAGATCCTTAGTCGCGCGAAAAAGCGCTCCGCAGGATGACAAAAAAGACAAACTTGTCATTCTGAACGTAGTGAAGAATCCCACGTCTCGGTGCAGCAGGAAAAGGCAGCTGCTGCTAAAAAACAGATTTCCCGTTCATCCCATAATCCCAAAACTCGGTTCTCCTCCCGCAAACGCTCAAAGAAAACAATTTCATTCCTCCCCCGCCAGAGATCCTTAATCGCCCAGAAAAAGCGCTCCGCAGGATGACAAAAAAGACAAACTTGTCATTCTGAATAGTGAAGAATCCCACGTCTCGGTGCAGCAGGAAAAGGCAGCTGCTGCTAAAAAACAGATTTCCCGTTCATCCCATAATCCCAAAACTCGGTTC
>DATHWA010000213.1:0-3431 GCA_035461025.1 Gillisia sp.
TGTTCCAACTACAGTTGATCCATCAGACCAGGAATATTCAATCCCACCGGAAGCGGTAAGTGTTGTAAAAGGAACAGAACAGCTAAGCTCAAGTCCGTTGTTGTTTGCGATTTCTGCGACCGGAGTCTCAGGCTGAGCGTCTATTGTTACAGTAAGGGCAGATGATTCACATCCATCATCGTTTCTTGCAACTATAGTATATGTGCCTGGATTTAACTGATCCCAGGAAGTTGCAGGTCCAAAAACACCACCATTAAAGCTATATTCTATTCCGTCTACAGTAGTGATGCCGAAAGATCCGGTTGCTACATCACAGGTAGGCTGAACAGTTTCAGCTACTATGGGAGCAGCAGGAGATTCCAAAGCTTCGTTGATCACTACTTGAGTGGAAGCAGACTCGCATCCATCAGCATTTTTTGCGGTTACGTTATAAGTACCTGCAGGAAGGTTTTCGAAAGTTCCATTTGCAGAAAAAGTTTCTCCGTCAATGCTGTATTCGATTCCGTTTACAATAGTTACCTGAAAAGATCCGGTTACCACATCACAGGTAGGCTGAACAGTTTCAGCTACCATGGGAGCAGCAGGAGTTTCGGGTTTAGCAATTTCTACTTGTAGTGTGTCCTGACAATTAAATTCATCCTTAACAATTACTGAATAACTTCCAGGTTTTAAGCCGGAGATATCCTTAAATGAAGAGGAAAATGCTTCAGGTCCTGTCCAGGTATAAGTGAAAACTCCTGTACCACCACTTACATTTAAAACGATTGCTCCATCTGCATCTTCACTACAACTCACATCTGTTTTAGAAACTTCGAATTCTATTTCACCGGGATTGTTAATAGTGATTATTCTGGTATTAAAAGTTCCGGCAGCATCGGTCACTTTTAATGTAGTTGTGAAACTTTCAGAAGAAGTAGTATTAAATACAGGGTTAGGATCAGTGGAGTCAATAATTCCATTGCCGGTGAAATCCCAGGAATACGTGAAAGGGGCTTTTCCGCCGTTTGTTGTAGAAGTATAATTTACAATAGTGGTTCCGTCTTCTCTACATACAGAATAATCAAACTGAACAGCAAGTGGACTGGCCACAAAGGTGTCGGTTCCAAATTCACATTGTGATTTAATATAATCTTTACAATCATACTTTTGTGAAATATCATTGTTACCCCCGGTTCTCCAAACTACAAGAATGTTTTCTAATCTTAGCTCTTCACCACAGGTCCAAATAAATGGACCATATATTTGTTTAGTTTGTGAACCGGAGCTTGCTGGTGCAACATCTCCCAGAAATTCATTTATGATGACTTCATTGCCATCAATTACTAAATCTGCAAAAATACGTGTGCTGTTAATAGTATTTTTAGCATTAGAGGTGTAATTAAGCATTACAAATGCCGATTGACTATCTCCTATAGTACAGGAGGTAATATTTATATCATTTCCGTTTCCATCTACCAGTGATAAATAAACATCATCCAGGGTGAAATTGTTTGAAGTACAATTCCAATCGGAACAATCACGTAAATCCGGTATGTCGGCAGAAATTTGGGCATAAATACTTCCCAGAGAAAACATGGCAACCAAAAATGCGAGAGTAGTTTTCCAAATCATAGTTTACATTTTTGAATTATATATTCAGTTTGGTTCGGGATAGCGCATAGACGACAACCCCAACAAAAATTGGTTATTTAAAATTCGTTTGTTTGATTAGAGAATAGTAGGGTTACCATCATCTAATTGCTCATCTATTCGGAACAATTTTGATCGATACCCGGAAGAATCTGTGGGGGGAATCTAGGTCAAATCGATTTGGGGAACCAATTTGGTTTGTATCAATCACGATGTAAAGATTATACGAAATGATAGTAAAAAAAAGAAAAGGAACAATTTTTAGATAAGATGTTCATTTTTTGGCATGAACTACACAAAAAATATTAATTCTATAGGGGAATTCCCCCATATTTTTATCTAGAAACCTGTTTATCAGTCAGAAAGTTGAAAGCGTCAATGGGGGATTTCCGGTAATTCCTGCTTATTTAAGGGTGAAAATGTACCTTTCTAAAAAGTTACTTTTCCTGATTGATGAGGCTTTCAATTTCCGGAGCTCCCATCTTCAATTATTATTTCACTTATAGATGACTATTCTCATAAAACTTTTGAGAACGTATTTTCTTTGTTACTTGCAAAACTTGTAAATTGCACCAAAGTGCAGTGATATGAATAAAAATCTGGCAAATTACCGGCGGGTATATTCTAAAGGTGAATTACTTGAAGCAGAATTACCTGCAAATCCTATGGAACTTTTTAAAGATTGGTTCGAGGAAGTGGAAGAGGGGAGAGATCCTATGGAGGTAAATGCCATGACAATCTCCACCATTGGCAAAGATGGTTTTCCAAAGAACCGGGTGGTGTTACTTAAGGAGTTTGATGCGAATGGGTTTACATTTTACACTAATTATACTTCAGATAAAGGGCAGTCACTGGAACATAATCCGCGTGTGTGCATTTCCTTTTTCTGGCCTCAAATGGAGCGGCAGGTGATCATCAAGGGAATAGCCGAGAAATCTTCAGAAGAAAAAGCTATAGAATATTTTAATTCCCGTCCCAGAGGTAGCCAGTTAGGCGCCTGGGCTTCTAACCAAAGCAGTGAGGTAGCTTCAAGAACGGTTCTGGAGGATAGGCTTAAGGATATGGAAGAAAAATACAGAGATAAAGAGGTCCCGAAACCAAAAACCTGGGGAGGGTATTTAATTAGGCCTACAGATTTTGAATTTTGGCAGGGCAGACCCAACAGGCTGCACGACAGAATATATTATTCAAGAAAAATTAATAACTGGAATATTAAAAGACTGGCACCATGAAAAGACTCATCCTGGTAAGGCACGGGAAATCCTCGTGGGAATACGATGTGGCAGATGATAAGCGCCCTTTGAAAAAAAGAGGGTTTAAAGATGGAGATCTTATTTCCAAAGCATTCAAAAAATTCTATTCCAAACCTTTGAAGATTTGGAGCAGCCCGGCTGTAAGGGCCCTGGAAACTGCTAAAATTTTTAAAGAGGAATTGGAAATTGAAGACCAGGATTTTGAAATTAAACCTAAACTATACACTTTTAATAGAAAAGATCTTTTGGCACAGATAAATACCTGCGATCCTGAGGTGGACAAATTGATGGTTTTTGGGCATAATCCGGCTATGACAGGTCTGGTGAATGACCTGGGTGATAAATCTTTTACTAATATTCCTACTACAGGACTTACGATTATAGATTTTGAGACCAACTCCTGGAAAGACCTTCAAAACGGGCAAACAATTCTTAATCTGTTTCCAAAAAATCTGCGATAAAATAAATGGGTAATCACCAATATATCAACCGGGAATTAAGCTGGTTACAATTCAATGCACGTGTTCTTCAGGAAGCTGAAGATGAAAC
>DATHWA010000214.1:0-14640 GCA_035461025.1 Gillisia sp.
ACTGGAAGTTCGTACTAGAGATCCTGAAGAATATTCCGCAGAATTAATCACTGGAATTTAAGCTAATATAAAAGGGCCAATTCTTTGCGGAATTGGCCCTTAATATTTTAAATAAAACTTGTTATTCCTGGATCCCTACCATTTCCACCTGGAAGATAAGATCTGCATTTGGAGGAATTACCCCGCCTGCACCACCGGGACCATAAGCAAGATGTGAAGGGACGAACAAAACCGCTTTGTCGCCAACTTTCATTTGCTGTAAACCTTCTTTAAAGCCCGGGATCATTTGAGCATCTGCTCCAATAGGAGTGATCATTGGTCCGTAACCACCCTGGGCAGCTCTTTGCTCATTATATATTCCCAGCTCCCTGGCAAGTTCTTCTTTATTGGTGTCAAATACGCTTCCATTGTCAAAATACCCTTCATAAAGTACCTGTACCTGGTCTGTCATTGAAGGCTTTGGACCATCACCACGCTCCAGGTAATGGATTTGTAACCCGCTTTCAAGCTCTTCTGAATCCTCTTTAAGGGCAGTAAATTTTTCAGCATTTTCAGTCTGCCTGGCTTCCTGCTGCTTTGCAAGTTCTTCCTCTTCTGCCTTGATCTGCGCCAGGTTGTCTTCAAATACTTTTGGAGCATCAAAATCCTTAGCGGCATTTCCCTTGCGAATAATATTTAGCTTTTCAATAACCACTTCATTTACAGGTCTGTCCTGGGGTCCGGTTTCAGTTTGTCCTATACTGTCCACAACTTCCTGTCCCTGTATAACTTTTCCAAAAATGGTATGGCGGCTATCCAGCCACGGAGTTTCAGCCAGAGTCACGAAAAACTGACTTCCGTTTGTTCCCGGTCCGGCATTGGCCATAGAGAGGTAACCTTTGGAATCGTGGGTTAAATTTTCCTGGATCTCATCCGGGAATCTATATCCCGGGCCACCGCTTCCGGTTCCCTGTGGGTCCCCACCCTGGATCATAAAATCTTTGATTACACGGTGAAACTGGATCCCGTCATAAAACCTTTTTCCCTTGTATGTGCTGTCAATCATGCTGTGGCTATTACCTTCAGCCAAAGAAACAAAATTGGCAACCGTAAGAGGGGTCTGGTCAAAGTATAATTCTGCAAGAAATGTTCCCTGGTTGGTGTTGATTTCAGCATACATACCATCTTCCAAATCCGGATAATCTTCTTTACAGCTCACAAGGCCAAGAATGATTGAGAAAACAACTAATAAATTCACTTTTTTCATAAATTGATTTTTGAGATTTAGAGGCTTTTTAGAGAACGTATAAATTCGCTCCTAAAGCCGGGATTATATTTAATTATTGATTTATTGTTTTTCTTCGGTTATGGAGTGTAAGGTGACCTTGGTTTTAATAGGTATGTTCGTGCCTATTTTATCCTTATCTCCATAATACCCAAAAGCTTTGTGTGAAGGAAATATAAAAGTTACTACTTCTCCTTCTTTCATAAGTTTGAGCCCTTCCCGCAACCCGCCAAAAAGCTCTTCTTTGTCTATTGCATAGCGCATAGTTGGCAATTCCCCTTCTGCATATATCACCTCGTCATTTATATCCTTTATACTGTAGTCAAATCTCACTACGTCACCAAATTCCGGAGTTTCTGTATTGGAAGTATCTGTGGATTTCTTATTGTAATAATACCAGAATCCGGAATTGGATGCGAGATATTCATTGGTAGGATCTCTTTCTATGATCTCCAGGATCTCTGCTTCTTCCCTGGCTACCAATTCACGGTTGCGTTCAATAGATTCATTGATAAAGGAACCACCGGACTGGGTCACAGGGCGTCTTGCCTCTGGAGATTTGCAACCGGATAGGATGGTGACAAATATAATTAAAATGAATGCGTAGTTTTTCATAAGCTCAATTCCTCCTTATAATCCGGGAGGATTGTATTGAATTTTGTTACAGTGTCTTCCATATTTAGATCGCTTCTTCCACCCGCGGCATTTAAATGGCCACCACCGTTAAAATGCGCTCGGGCAAATTTATTAACAGAAAAGCTTCCTTTGGATCGCAGGCTCATTTTTATCATTCCGTCTACTTTATGTTCTATAAAAATTACGGCAAAGATGATTCCCTGGATGGCCAGACCATAATTCACAAAACCTTCCGTATCACCTTTTTGAAAGTCATATTTATCCAGTTCTTCCTGGGTAAGGGTAATGTACGCAGTCCTAAGTTCTTTGTTAACCCTGAGATTTTGTAGTGCCACTCCCAGTAATTGCATCCTGGTTTCACTATAACTATCATAAACATTGGAATGGATAACATTATTATTTGCTCCCTTATCAATAAGATCTGCTATTACCCGGTGAGTTTCCCCTGTCGTTGCACGATAACGGAAGGATCCTGTATCTGTCATAATCCCAGTATAAAGACAGGTGGCGATTTCAGGAGTTATGTTTTTTAAAGCCCTTAAATTCTGAATGAATCTATAGACCATCTGGCAGGTGGAACTCATCGTAGCATCACTATAAGTATGGTCTGCATAATCTGATGGTTCCGGGTGGTGGTCTATCATAATGAAGGTAGCCTCTGCCTCCTGGAGGGGTTCCACCATTTCCCCGGCTCTTTCCAACATATTGAAATCTAATGTAAAAATGATATCTGCCTGTTGAATAAGGGTATTACAGGCTTCACGGTCACCTTCATAAATACGAACTTTATCACTTCCCGGTAACCACTTAAGAAAATGTGGGAAATCATTGGGTGCGATTATAGCGGTATCGTGACCTTTTTCCTTTAGAAAATGATATAATCCAAGGGATGCGCCAATAGCATCGCCATCCGGACCTTTATGAGGAACTATCACGATCCTGTTAGATTGTGAAAGGTCTGATGTGATCTCTAAAATACTTTGTTCTATCATAATAAAAGGTAAAGATACAATTTAAATTTTTCGGCTAAAAAGCAATTCCTGATGTTGCAGGAAATAGCGTTCAACAAAGAAAATAAAATTGCACGGGTTTTCTATGGAAATCTTCCTTTTGTCTAATGAGTGACCTTCAGCTTTTCTTCAGAAAATAATCTCTGAAAATGTATTAACGGCTGTATAAAAAACATAAAAGGCTTGCAGAAAGGTTTGCAATGCGTATTTTTGCACAAAATTTAAAAAACCAAAAAATGGCTACAAATAGAACATTTACAATGCTTAAACCCGATGCGGTAGAAAAAGGACATATAGGTGCGATCCTTGAACAAATTAACGCGTCCGGCTTTAGGATTGTTGCAATGAAATTGACCCAAATGACACAAACCGATGCTGAGACTTTCTATGCTGTGCATAAAGAGCGTCCATTCTTTGGAGAATTGGTGGAATTCATGACCCGTGGGCCTATTGTTGCAGCTGTATTGGAAAAAGAAAATGCTGTGGAAGATTTCAGGACTTTAATTGGTGCTACCAACCCGGAAGAAGCAGCTGAAGGTACTATTCGTAAGAAATTTGCATCCTCTGTAGGTGAGAACGCTGTACACGGAAGTGATAGTGATGAAAATGCCGAGATTGAATCTTCTTTCCATTTTGCAGGTAGAGAGATGTTTTAAGACATTTTACTATAAAACAAAAAACCCGTTCCAGATTGGAGCGGGTTTTTTATTTTAGCCTAATTGGTCTAACGTAACACGAGTTTTTTTACCAGGTCCTTTCCCAAGGCTTCATTAATGTTTCTTATGATCTTTTCCTTGCCATAGCCAAGTTCTTCCCGGAGAACAGAGGAGCTTAACTGTACAAATAGGGTAGAACCCTCAAGTTTTATGGCTGTGGTGTATTTTTCTATTGCAGGACCCATTTGTTGATTCCACACGTCCCTCACATTTACTTTATCAAGCCCTGTTTGAAGTTTATTTTTGGAGACAAAATCCTTAAGAGCATCTCCAATACTCATATTTTCGTTATTGCGCTTCATAGTAGTTGTTTAAGAGGGGTTTAAATCTTTTATAATGGTAAATGATACCGCGTTCATTCTCTATTTGGAGTTTGTTGTCTTCAGCTTTTAAAACTTTTTCTCTCCATGTGTCATAAGGAGTAGTGTAATAGAGGTATAGGGAATTATCCTCAATCCTTACTTCCACCTGTTCTGCATCATTTGTTACCTGATAGGAACCATCAAGTTGCGGCCGTACTTTTTTTCTGAATCCTGTACCATCTTGCAGGTCCATAAAATCTACTGTTTCGTTAAAACTATAGGCTTTTATTGAATCTTTGGAAAATTCTACCTTTTCTATTTCCCAGTAACCCTCCAGGTGTGGGATCTGCTCTTCAGGATCCTGATTGTTACATGCGGTGATAAGCAAAAGTACAAGGCAGATGCCCAGGTGATTTTTTAATTTTGAAAACTTTATTTTTTTGGTGTTCAAGAGCATTCGCTATTATGTTTAAAGTTTGAAAATTTTATAGGACTGGTTGCTTTCACGTACCACTTTTTCTGTCCTGTCTGCGTGAGTGTCGCTTATAAATATTTGTCCAAGCTCATTTTGGGCTACAAGCGCCACAATATGAGCCACTCTTTGTTCATCAAGTTTGTCAAAAATATCATCCAGTAATAGGATAGGATTAGCCTTATTAATGCTTTTGATAAAATCAAATTGTGCCAGTTTCAGGGCGATGAGAAAAGACTTCTGCTGGCCCTGGGAACCGAATTTCTTAATGGGATGTCCGCCTATTTCGAAGCTAAGATCATCTTTATGTGTACCTACACTCGTGTATTGTAGGGCCATATCCTTTTGCAGATTCTCTTCAAGAAGTTCCCTAAGGGGTTTTTCAAATAGCCTGCTCTTATATTCAATACTTACCTGTTCCTTCTGGTTTGTGATTTCCGCATAGCGAATGTTGAAAATAGGAATAAATTCCTCCAGAAATTGCTTCCTTCTTTTAAAGAGCAGGTTACCAAATTCCGTCATTTGTTCATTGTAGATTTCCAAAGTATCCCGGTCAAATTTGGAATTTGCAGCAAAGAACTTCAGTAATGCGTTTCGTTGTGCAACAACCTTGTTATACTGAAGCAGGGTGTTGAGGTAGGCCTGGTCACTTTGAGAGATCACCCCGTCTATGAATTTGCGACGGGTTTCACTGCCTTCCAGGATGAGGTCCCGGTCGCCGGGGGAGATCATCACTACGGGAATAAAACCTATATGTTCACTAAACTTCTCGTAAGGTTTGTTATTTCGCTTAATAACCTTTTTACTACCTCGCTTTGCACTTACAAGGATATGTTCTTCTCTTTCATTCTTTTCCAGGTTGCCTTCCACTAAGAAGAATTCTGCAGCGTGATTTATATTTTGACTGGTTACAGGGTTAAAATAACTCTTTCCAAAAGAGAGGTGATAGATGCTATCAAGTACATTGGTCTTTCCTACCCCATTATGGCCCACCAAACAGTTTATTTTAGGGTCAAAATCAAAGGAAGCAGAATCAAAATTCTTATAATTGACTAAAGAAAGGGATTTTAAAAACATAAAACGCTGTAATACAGCTTAATAATATTTGTAAATACGAATGTAAAGGTAAAAGATTAGTGTGGAAATTATTAAAAAATAAGAAAAATTTTCCCTTTTAAATAAGAATAAAAATTTTATTTTTGCCACTCATTAAACAGATTTTATGGCAACTTACAAGAAAAAAGGGCATAAACCAACCAATAAAGAAGAGCAAACAAAAAGGGTAGAGGAAGAATCTACAACAGCAGAAGTTTTTAACACTCTTGATGAGGGTGCCAATAGAACGGAAGCATGGGTTGCAAAAAATCAAAAGTATATTTACGTTATTGTTGGTCTCGCTGCAGTTGTGATCCTTGGATACTTAGGGTATCAAAGGTTTATCCAGGAGCCTAAGGAAAGGGAAGCTGCCAATGAAATGTTCCAGGCGCAGTCTTATTTTGACAATGCTCTTGCCAGCTCGGGTGCGCAAAGTGACTCCTTATACAACATGGCCCTTACAGGTGGGGAAGGTAAATATGGTTTCCTTGATATCATTGATGACTACAGTAGTACAAACGCTGCAAACCTGGCGAACTACTATGCAGGGTTTGCATATCTTCATACCAACAGATATCGCGAAGCTATAGAATATCTTGAAGACTTCAAGAGCAAGGATGAGATCCTGGCTCCTCTTGCAACAGCAGGAATTGGGGACGCATTCCTTCAACTGGACCAACCGGAAGAAGCTCTTAACTACTACGATAAGGCTGCATCCATGAGATCAAACAGTTTCTCAACTCCTAAAGCTTTACTTAAAGCTGCCATTACCGCAATACAATTAGGAAAAGGAGAACAGGCTGCCAAATACCTTAACAGGATCCAGGACGAGTATGCAGATACTCCTGAAGCAGATCAGGTTCCTGTATATCTTGGCCGTGCACAGGCAATGAAATAATCATGGCAACAGAAGGCAAAAATCTTTCAGAATACGATAAAAATTCGATCCCGGACGCAACAGAGTTTCGTTTCGGGATCGTTGTTGCAGAGTGGAACGATAATATTACTGAAGGCCTGTACCAGGGCGCAGTCAAGGTTCTGGAAGAAAATGGCGTGATGAGCAGGAAGATAGCCCGCTGGAATGTTCCTGGAAGTTTTGAATTGGTATACGGTTGTAAAAAAATGCTGGAAACCTACGACATGCTGGACGCAGTGATCGCCATTGGAAGTGTGATTGAAGGGGAGACAAAACATTTTGACTTTGTATGCCAGGCAGTTTCCCAGGGGATCAAGGACCTAAATGTTCAAAACGATGTTCCGGTGATATTTTGTGTACTCACAGACCAAAATATGCAGCAGGCCATAGACCGTTCCGGTGGAAAACATGGGAATAAGGGGGCAGAGGCTGCTGTGGCTGCCATTAAAATGGCCCAGCTTCGCAAAGACGCCCGTTTCTAGCCAATTCCTTCGGCATTATTCTTGCTTTTGTTATTTTACTCAACAAGCTTTAATTTCTATAGGTTTTTGAGTAAATTTGAACATCTGTAAAGCAAATCAATTTTGAAATTAAATCTAGGCAAACTCAGGAAGAATTCCCGTTATAATTACACTCCAAGGTATTATAAGGGAAAGGATACGGGCAATATGTATGAGTTTGATTCAAAATTCAATAAGTACAAAAACGCCACCAATTCCATAGACTTTGGTTCTCAATGGGCAGAAGCACGTAATTCAAGCAGGACCAGAGGTAACCGCGAGATCAATAACCGCGTGGTAATCATAATTATTATCCTGTTGCTTATAGTTTTATGGATACTTGACTTCGATTTATCCATTTTCTCGAATTAATCATTAATGAGTGATGTTATACATTTGCTGCCGGATCATGTGGCCAACCAGATCGCTGCCGGAGAGGTTGTACAGCGGCCTGCGTCTGTAGTTAAGGAGCTGCTTGAGAATTCCATTGACGCCGGGGCAAAAAATATTCAGTTATACATAAAGGAAGCCGGAAAGATCCTCGTTAAGGTAGTGGATGATGGGGTAGGGATGAGTGTTACAGATGCCCGCCTTAGTTTTGAAAGACATGCCACCTCCAAAATAACTTCAGCTGAAGATCTTTTCAGGTTAAATACCAAGGGATTTCGCGGGGAGGCACTTGCTTCCATTGCTGCGATAGCCCATGTAGAATTAAAAACAAAAAAAGAAGCGGAAGAAATTGGCACCTGTATTAAAATTGAAGGAAGCCATATCTCGTCGCAGGAACCATGTTCTACTGGAACCGGGAGTTCCATTTCTGTAAAGAACCTCTTTTACAATATCCCCGCAAGAAGAAATTTCCTTAAAAGTGATACCGTGGAAATGCGGCACATTATAGATGAGTTCCAGCGGGTAGCGCTGGCGCATCCAAATATTGCTTTTTCCCTAATCCATAATGGAAGTGAATTGTTCCAATTGCCAGGTTCTAATTACAGGCAAAGGATCACCAACATTTTTGGCGGGAAAACTAACGAAAAACTTGTGCCTGTTAAGGAAGAAACCGAGATCCTGAATATTTCCGGATTTGTTGGAAAACCTGAATTTGCAAAGCGTACACGGGGAGAACAATTCTTTTTTGTAAATGACAGGTTCATTAAAAGTCCTTACCTAAATCATGCTGTGACTGCGGCGTTTGAAGGTTTACTGAAAGATAAAGCATATCCCAGCTATTTTCTTTATCTCACTGTTGATCCGGGTAGCATCGATATCAATATTCATCCTACTAAGACTGAAATCAAATTTGATGACGAACATGCGTTGTATGCAATTTTGCGCAGTTCTATAAAACACAGTTTGGGCCAGTTTAATGTAGCCCCTGTCCTGGATTTTGAAAGGGATCCTAATCTGGATACGCCTTATGATTATGAAAACAGGGCAGCATCTACCCCCAAGGTGGAAGTGGACAGGAATTTTAATCCCTTTAAGTCAGAAGGCGGTAGTAGTGGAAGTTTGTCTTCAGGATTTAAAAAGCAATCCGGTAACTGGGAGAGTTTGTATACCGGTCTTGAAAGCGAGGATAAAGAGGCGGGCATAGATATTAAGCAGATAGAATTTGAGAGCGAAGAAGTTACAGGAAACCTCTTTCATGCAAGTAAGACAGATGAACCACAGAATAGCACTTTTCAGCTTAACAAAAGGTTTATTATAAGCACCCTGAAGAACGGAATGCTGGTGATAGATCAACACAGGGCACATACACGTATCCTGTATGAGGAGTTGCTCAAGAGCATCACCGTATCTGCAGCTGTAAGTCAGCAACTTTTGTTTCCGCTAATACTTCAGTTTAGTCAGAATGAAATTGCACTTTTAAAAGGAATTAAAGATTCTCTGGAACAAACCGGATTTATTTTTTCTGAAATAAAATCAGATTCCGTAGAGATCACCGGTATTCCTACGATCATTTCTGAAAGTGAAGTTGAAATGCTGCTGGAACAACTCCTGTCTGATTTTGAGAATGAAGTACCGGGCAATAATTTTTCACAAACAGATCTCCTGGCAAAATCACTTGCAAAGAGTATGGCGGTGAAATCGGGAAACCTTTTAAATACTACAGAACAACAACATATAGTCAACGGATTATTTGCTTGTAAAGAGCCTACATTAACACCCTTCAATAAGCCTGTTTTTATTACCTTGCCGGTAGAGGAACTTGAGAAAAAATTTATGTAAATGGGAAGAATGACAGAGACCGTAAAGGTGCTTTTAATAATAAATGTTATATTTTTTATAGGGACCCTTACGGTAGGTGATTACACTTACAAGTTATTTTCCCTTTGGTTCTTCCAGCATGATAATTTTGGAGTGTGGCAGGTGATTTCTCATATGTTCATGCACGGCAGCTTTATGCATATTTTATTCAATATGTATGCGCTCTGGGCTTTTGGAAGCCCGATTGAGCAAATGTTGGGACAAAAGAAATTTTTGTTCTTTTATTTTTCCTGTGGGATTGGGGCAGCGCTTATTCATAGTTTGGTGAATTATTTCCACGTACAGTCCGGATTTAATGAACTGCTTGCAGCAGGAATGACTCCCGGGAATATTTACCAGATGCTGGATACCGGGCAATATTCCACCGCGATCCTTCAATCTGTCTCCAGGGAAACGCTGGAGGGAATGTACATTGCCTTTAATACTCCCGCTGTTGGAGCATCTGGGGCTATTTACGGGATCCTGGTGGCATTTGGAATGTTATTCCCTAATGTGGAGTTGTTTCTTTTATTTGTACCTGTACCAATAAAAGCTAAAATATTTATACCGGTATTAATTGGAATTGACTTATTTTCGGGTTTCACAGGATACTCATTATTTGGAGGAGGGATCGCACATTTTGCACACGTGGGAGGAGCTCTGTTTGGTTTCATTATGATGTGGTACTGGAAGAAGAATCAATTTAATCAAAATCGCTGGAATTAATGGGGACAGCAGATAAATTCAGATATAAATTACAAACGGCAACGGTGGTTGAAAAACTTATCGCTATCAATGTCATTTGCTTTATTCTGTTTTTTCTGGCGAAAACCGTAGCCTTTCTTTTCCAGTGGCCGTCTGATTTTCTTTTGGAATGGTTTGTTTTTCCCAAAGAGCTCGGGGAATATGTTTTTAAGCCCTGGTCTATTATCACCTATTCTTTTTTACATTCCGGGATATGGCATATTCTTTCCAATATGCTTATTCTTTATTATGCGGGGATCTATTTTCTGCAATATTTTTCGCCTAAAAAACTGCTTACATTTTACTTCATGGGGGTAATTCTCGGAGCCCTTGTTTATATGTTAAGCTATAACCTATTTCCTGCCTTTGCGGGTACGGGAAAATCTTACCTCGTTGGGGCCTCTGCCGGGGTAATGGCCGTTTTAGTAGGTATAGCTACTCACGTTCCCAATCTTAGAATAAGATTGTTTTTCCTTGGAAATATAAAATTTTGGTATATAGCAGCCTTCCTGGTGCTTCTTGATATTATTCAAATTCCTATAAGCAATTCCGGAGGTCATCTTGCACACCTTGGAGGAGCTCTTTTTGGGTACGTTTATGCAGGACAGCTTAAAAAAGGTAATGATATAGCAGGTGGGTTTGAAAAAGTGATCTCCGGCTTTTTATCCTATTTTGAGGGGGGTGGTAGTAAAACCAAATCCAGGATGAGAACTGTCTATAGAAAGCCTTCGAAATCCAGCACTGCAACTACTGCTGCAACCGCACCCGGAATAAGTAAAACCGAAAAGCAGGAAAAAATTGATGCCATTCTCGATAAAATAAGCAAAAGTGGTTATGACAGCCTAACAAAACAGGAAAAGGATTTTTTATTTCAGGCAGGAAAAGATAATTAAATGAAGGGATTAAAGTTTCTGGACAAGCTGCTTTTCATTTTAAATTCCTTCCTGGCTTTCGCCCTGCTGCTGGCGTACCTGTTGCCACACATCCCGCCTAAGAACTTTCCTTTTATTTCTGTTTTAAGTCTTGGAGTACCACTGCTTATCCTGGGAAATTTTATTTTTTTGCTTTTCTGGGCAATAAGATTAAAAAGGCAATTTTTGTTATCGCTTTTTGTACTTATAGCAGGATTTAACCATATTCTTTCCTGGATCCAATACACCGGTTCAACTGAAAATGCTGAAAGTGATCTTAAGATCATGAGCTACAATGTACGAATGTTCAATGCCTATAATTGGGTCGATGATAAGGAGATCCCGCAGAAGATCACTAGTTTTGTGAGAGAAAAAGATCCTGATATCCTTGTGACCCAGGAGCATTATGTTGGGGTCGCAGGCCTGCGGGAAATATTTCCTTACAGCTTTGTAAAACTTAAAGATAGTGGATCTGAATTTGGGTCGGCTATTTTTTCGAAATACCCAATAATTAATAAACATTCCCTGGACTTTCCACATCACGGTAATAACAATGCTATTTATGTAGATATTGTTAAAGATCAGGATACTTTGAGGGTATATAATGTTCATTTTCAATCCCTCAATATTAAACCGGAGATCCACGAATTGCAGAATGAGGATTCCAAAAAACTTGTTGCCAGGATTGGGAATGGGTTTAAGCTGCAGCAAATGCAGGCAGAAATGCTTTTGGAAGATGTTCAAAAATCTCCCCACAGAAATTTAATTCTAGGGGACTTTAATAACACTGCCTTTTCATATATCTACAGAACAATTAAAGGAGATTCTTACCAGGATGCATTCCGCCAGGCCGGCAGTGGCTTTAGTCAAACTTTTAATATCAATTATTTCCCTTTAAGAATAGATTTTCTTCTTATAGATAATGATATCCATGTGAAATCCTACGATGTTTATAGGGTGAAATATTCAGATCATTTTCCCATAATGAGCCGTATCGCCTGGTAACAATGAGTGATTAAAGTTCTTTTAAGTAATTGATAGTGTTGGGCCCTTCATTAAACATAAGATCCAGAATGCTCAGATTGTGTAAAAATCCTTTTTTTTCCTGAAATACCTGAGGGTACACTGTAATTTCGTGCTCTTTCTTAGCATTTATGAGATCACGCCTGTCTATCATTCCCTTCGGTTCCAGCATAAATTCCTCTGTTTTCCTGTAATTGATTTCTAGTTGAAGACACTCGCAAACGGTATCAAAACACCGGTAATTAAAATCCATCAGGAATTCAGCTTTTCCATGATATAAAGGTGCGATGTCGTCCTCATAGAATTCAAAGAATGGGGAGGTTTGGTAAGCAGATTTCAGGGACTTCCAGTGCTGCTTTTGCCAGTCAAAATCGGTTTCAATCCGCACATCCCTGTATTTTTGATGTTGTTTTACCCCGGGAGAGTGGAGGTGTTTTATAGGGATATTCAGCAATAATTTACCATTGGCACCATAAATATACATTCGGTTGCGGTAGGTTTGTTTCTGGTAATTATCATCATTTTCAAACCATACAAGATCTGTCTTTAAAAGCTCCCTGAAATGTAATATAGGTCCAAAATAGGGAAGGTGCAGCAAAGTTTCTTCCATATCATAAATGCTTAAGATTCCCTGCGCTTTTTGAAATAATTAAATGCCACCACGATTAAAACTATGATTAGAAAATATGGCAAATATGATACAGGATCTCCGCTACCACCTACCGTAGTGAACATACGGTGCCATCTTATTTTATCAAATCCACTGGCATTGGCATCAATGCTTAGCCAAATAAACACCGGCTTTCCTACAATGTGGCTTTCCGGAACAAAGCCAAAATAACGGCTGTCAAGACTGTTGTGCCGGTTATCTCCCATCATGTAATAATAATCCTGTTTAAAGGTGTAAGAGTCCACAGGCTGCCCGTTAAGAGTGACCTGGGTACCGTTAATTGCAAGTTTATTCTCAATGTTCATTTCTGAACCTTCATAAACTTCGATGAGCCTTTTATATGCATAGAGATTATCTGCATTGAGGGAAGTGGTTGCCCCTTTCTTCGGAATGAAAAGAGGCCCGAGATTATCCACGTTCCAGGAGTGATCTCCTTTCTGCGGAAAGATATCCCCAAAACCGGTCCCGCTGGAATCGATAACCCTTCTTATAGATTCTACATTCGGATGATTTCTGAATTTCTGAAATGATTCTTCTGTAAGATGAATTCTAAAAGTATTACTGGCAGAATTGTACCCAACAGGGTCGGTTATATCATACCGCTCATAAAGATACCGCGGATTGAACGGCTGTCCTTTGGTAGTTCCCTCATAAGAGTACTGGGGTTTTGCCCTGTCCGGCAGTTCCAATGGTCTGGAATCGATATGGATTCTTCCGTTTATGATCTCCAGGGAATCGCCGGGTATACCAACTGCGCGTTTTACATAGTTGGTTTTTTTATCGATGGGTTTGTAGTAATGCTTGTCTGTATGATACATATTTAACATTGTATCTACAGGCCAGTTGAAGACCACAATATCTGTACGTTCAATTTCCTGGAATCCCGGAAGGCGGAAGTATGGTATTTGTGGTTTTTCCAGGTAGGATTTGATACCCACTCCGGGAATGGTATCGTGAACCATTGGAAAAGCTACCGCGGTCATTGGAGTCCTTGCCCCGTAATGAAATTTACTAACAAAAAGAAAATCCCCAACCAAAAGCGTTTTTTCCAGGGAGGAAGTTGGAATTGTAAATGGCTGAATTAAATATGTATGCACAAGCGTGGCAGCAATGATCGCAAAAAGAATGGAACTCACCCATTCTCCTGCTGCAGTTCGTGGTTTAAGGCTTCTGTCTTCTATATATTTTACATCCAAAGCATAGTTTACATAGAAAATATATAAACCAAGTGTAGCTATTACCAAAAAGGTTTCCATACCGCTAGTGCGTCCAAAGCTTCTAATGGTCTCTACCCAAACAACAGGGATCATTATAAGATTTACGATAGGGATGAACAGGAGGATCACCCACCACCAGGGCCTGTTTATGATCTTCATTAAAATAACAGCATTGTAAACGGGAATCGCTGCCTCCCAGGCGCTGCGGCCTGCTTTTTTATATAATCTCCAGGTGCCTAAGAAATGAATAACCTGTATTACCAGGAAAAAGAGGAGCCATTGGGTAATTGTCATAATCTTATCTTTTCTTGTTATTGGTGTCCCGGACAGCCATACTGTTACAAATCATTAATTTTTTACCCTATAGAAAGCACATCTTTCATAGTAAAAACACCTTTTTTATCTTTTATCCACTCTGCAGCGATCACAGCTCCCAGCGCAAAGCCCTGTCTTGAATGAGCCGTATGCTTGATCTCAATGGTATCTATAGCAGACCGGTAAGCAATAATGTGCGTTCCCGGAACGTCTTCTATTCTTTTTGCCGTTATTGGAATTTCATTCTCTTCTGCTTTATCCAGTTGCCAGCCTTTTTTATTTGAGTTCTCAATTATTTGTTCAGCAAGGCTTATGGCCGTACCACTGGGAGCATCCAGTTTCTGGGTATGGTGAACCTCTTCAATATCTACATCATACTCATCAAAGGGAGAGATCAATTTTGCCAGGTTCCTGTTGAGTTCAAAAAAAAGATTTACCCCTATACTAAAATTGGAAGCATATAAAAAAGAGCCACCTTTCTCATTACACATTTCCACCGCCTCATCATATTTTTCCAGCCAACCGGTGGTACCGCTTATAACCGGCACATTTGATTTAAAACAGCCGGTAATATTTTCAAAAGCAGCATCGGGTACGCTGAA
>DATHWA010000215.1:0-7703 GCA_035461025.1 Gillisia sp.
GAAATAAAAAAGGATTTTTGGGCCCAGGAAGCTCAGCCCTGTATATAAGGTATGTTTCAAGCTTTTTACATAATTCCGGCAGTAAAGGAATTGTTCGTTCCTTATTTCGCTTGCCCAACACCTTTACAATCCTATTCTCAAAATCCAGGTCAACCAGCTTTATTCCAATCAATTCTGCCCGCCTAATTCCGGTAGCATAAAACATCATAACCATAGCTGCATTTCGGGAAGAAGCGAAATCATTCCCCTCTTCAAAATTGAGCACTTGCTCCACTTCCTCAGGAGAAAACGGGATTTGAATGGATTTCTTAGTTTTTAAAGCTTTATGTACAGCTAGAGGATTCTTATCCACGGCTCCCACGTTCAACAAAAATCTGTAATATGCTTTTAGGGAAGAAATTTTCCGGTTAACACTCCTGTTGTTTAAGCCGCTATTAACAAGTTGTACGATCCAGCTTCTTATTTGAGCGTAGTTAACTTCCTGCAGGGACTTTTGGCCGTATTCCTGATCAATGAAATTTGAAAAGGAAGCAAGATCTGCCCGGTAGGCATTCACGGTGTGAACGGAATATTTTTTCTCCAGAAGAAGATAGTCAAGGAATTCACTATTGGGCATAAAAAAACTGTTGATGGTCAAAGTTATAAAACTTTGGGCCATCAACAGTAATTATTATCGTAATACCCTTGATTGTAGGGCCGGTTTCTATCTTTAAGCTTTACATTGCTCTAAGAAGGTAGATATCAAATAGAATAAATCTACTAGATCTCTTCCTGGTCTCTTAAATGCTGGATGTATCGTGCTTTCTGGACTTGAGCCCTACGTTCAACAGACGGTTTAGTAAATGCCTGCCTGCTTCTTAGCTGGCGCATTGTCCCGGTTCTATCAAATTTTCTTTTAAAACGCTTCAGCGCTCTGTCGATATTCTCTCCGTCTTTAACTGGTATAATTAACATAGTGTCACCTCCTTTCATTAAAATTAAGGTGCAAAGATAATTCAAATCTTATATCCTGCAACCTTTCTCATTATTTTATTTGTGTTTTTTTTCAGGGTTAAGAGGAAGGATTGAACAACAGGAATTTAGCGAGAAGACGTAAAATTTTATGTCTCTACAATTCGCCTCATCTTGTCTCTTGTCTCTTGGTTCCTTATTCTAATTACCGTGCTGCCGGCTTATACTCCTTCTTATCAATCACCATCTTTGCGATGATCTCCCTAAGGATCTCTGATGTTCCTCCACCAATTGGCCCAAGGCGACTGTCTCTTAATAGCCTGGCCAAAGGATAGTCTTCCATATAACCATAGCCTCCAAGGAACTGAAGACACTTATAGATAACTTCATCTGCAATTTTGGTAGACATCAGTTTTGACATACTGGCCTCTTTTACCACGTACACTCCGTCTATCATTCTTTTTACTATAGAATAATTAAACTCCTTACACATTTCCACCTCACTGGCCATATCTGCCACGGTGTGTCTAAGTGCCTGGAATTTATCTATGGTCTTTCCAAAAGCAACCCGCTCTCCCATATATTCTATGGTATAGTCCAGAGCGTATTCTGCACGGGCGTGAGCATTCACTCCCATAATAAGCCTTTCAAAAGCAAAATGCTGCATGATATATGCAAAGCCTTTTCCTTCCTCACCCATAAGGTTTTTGGCAGGGATCTCTACATTGTCAAATGCGATCTCTGCTGTGTCTGATGCTCTCCAGCCTAACTTATCAAGCTTGGTTGCAGATATTCCGGGGGTATCACGATCTATAAGGAAAATACTCATTCCCTTAGCGCCTTTTCCAGGGTCTGTCTTAGCTGCGACTACCAGGTAATCTGAATATACCCCGTTGGTAATAAAAGTTTTGGATCCGTTTATAATATAGGAGTCCCCTTTTTTCACTGCTGTGGATTTCATTCCTGCTACATCACTCCCTCCAAAAGGCTCTGTAATACACAAACATCCTATTTTATCCCCTGCAATACTTGGTGCCAGGTAATTTTCCTTGATCTCCTCGTCACCTTCAGTATTTAAATGAGTCATCGCGAGATATGCGTGAGCCCACATTGCAGCAGCAAATCCGCCGCTGTTTATCTTTTGTAATTCTTCAAGAAATATAACGGTATAAAAAAGATCGAGGTCCATCCCGCCATATTTTTCAGGATATACAAGGCCAAAGTAGCCCATGTCCCCAAATTTTTTCCATATAAAGCGTTCAATGGTCCCGGTTTTTTCCCACTTATCTATATGTGGCACTACCTCTTTCTGCAAAAACTCCCTGAAGCTTTTTCTGAAGAGTTCATGCTCTTCTGTAAAATACATACTACTCATAAAAAATCTTAGTCTAATAAATTAATTGGTGATTTAGAGAAGCTCTAAATTTAAGGTATAGGAATAAAATGCCCATTACGTTTGGCAAAATTTTCTTAATTCTAAAAAAATAAGAGCTGCCTTTTGAACAAAATATTCCGAATTCTTATTCTAAGGTCAAATATAACGCAATCCTGTCAATTTTTTCTGAAGGAAAACTGTTTATTTTTGCCAATTCTTCAAAACTCCGGATGTGTTCATGCAGCAAGCGATAGTTTACGATCTCTCTTGCGAGTTCGTAATCAATGTATGGAACAGAACTAAGTTCCAGAACAGTTGCTTTGTTGATATTGTAAATTTCATAGGCAGGAGGATCCTTGACGGTGAATTCCCTGAGCAGCTGCTCCCGTACTTCAAAGGAAAGGCCGTAGACATCCTTAAGTTGCAAATCACTCACAAAGCCACCCAGTTTATTTCTGTAATTGACAATTCTTCCTGCCAGTACCTCGCCTATCCCCCGCACCTCCATTAACTCTTCCAGGGAGGCGGTATTTAGACCCTTTTTTTCTTCGGAAGGTTTTGTGATCGCAACACCGGCATTCCTAACGGAACTACTTCGGCCGGAAGTAACCCACTCCGGAAACTGAAAATATGGAGATATCTTTTTCAGCAAAGAATCTGATACTCCCGTAATTTTCTGAAATTCTTCAGCAGAATTTATCCATTTATCCCCTGCACGATAAACATGCAGCCTGTCTATTTCCTCAGTAGACATTCCCAGGGTATAGCCTCTGTAATCTGTTACAAAATTGGGGTTAAAAGGAAAGATCCTCACGGTATCTGCGAGGGCAGCAGCTGTGCGGGCAGAATCGATCTTTTGCTGTAATCTTATCACCTCCTCATTTTCAGTCGTGAATTCCGCTTCAGAAGGTGCAAAATTATAAAAGAGATAGGCCAGTTGTAGCACGACTATAATAAGTACCAATAAAAAAATCCCATTTTGCTGACTTCTATTGAAAACAAAATGGGATCTTATATTTTTCATCGAAAAAAATAGACTGTTAATTCACTTCGGCCTGCTTTTTAAATAATTCGCCTGCCTTTAATTTCTTCATATAATCCCGAAGGTCTGTTCTCACCTCTCCGGACATTATGTAAAGTCCAATTATGTTAGGGAAAGACATTGCCAGGATCATCATATCTGAGAAATCCAGAACTGCTCCTAAACTTACAGAAGCTCCTACCACAACAAACACAAGGAATAATACCTTATAGATTATTTCACTCTTAATACTCTTCCCGAACAAATAAGTCCAGGCTCTCATTCCATAGTAGGACCAGGAGATCATTGTGGAGAAAGCAAAAAGGAATACCGCTGCCGCAAGCACATATGGGAACCAGAAGATCACACTTCCAAAAGCATCAGATGTTAACTGTGCTCCCGCTATACCTACTGCCTCGTGCTTTCCTGTAAAAATAAGTACCAGGGCAGTAAGAGTACAAACAACTACTGTATCGATGAATGGCTCAAGTAGTGCCACAAAACCTTCAGAAGGCGGATGATTTGTCTTTGCCGCACTATGCGCAATAGCTGCAGATCCTACCCCGGCCTCGTTAGAGAAAGCTGCACGCTGGAATCCAACGATCAACACTCCAATAATACCACCTTTAAGAGCAGATGGGCTAAACGCACCGTCATATATAGCATTAAAAGCCGGCCCAATGTTTTCAATATTCATTCCTATTACTACAAGACAACCAAGTATATAAACCCCGGCCATTACAGGCACGATCCTACCGGTAACTTTTGCAATACTATTAATACCTCCAATGATAACTATACCAACCAGGATTGCGGTTACAACCCCAAACCAGAAACCGTTACCAATAAGGAATGGCATTTGACCCTGTAATGCTTCAAAAGATTGGTTTGCCTGGAACATATTTCCTCCACCAAAAGAGGCTCCAATTGCCAATACTGCAAAAAGACCTGCCAGTACCTTACCCAATCCTTTTTTATTTCTTTTTTCAAGACCATATCGCAGGTAGTTCATTGGACCACCAAATACACGGCCTTCACTATTAATAAAGCGATATTTTACACCAAGCGTACATTCAACGAACTTGGAGGACATCCCCAGTAAACCTGCAATGATCATCCAGAAAGTCGCACCCGCTCCTCCCAAGGAAATAGCCACAGCTACCCCGGCAATATTTCCAAGTCCCACAGTACCGGAAACCGCAGTTGCAAGTGCCTGGAAATGGGTTACCTGCCCGGGAGCATTTGGATCATCATACTTACCACGTGCTAGTTGCAGGGAATGTCGGAATCCTCTTATATTGATAAAGCCCATTCTCAGGGTGAAGAATAAAGCCCCGAATAATAACCAGACTACAATGAAAGGAATATTTTTGGTTTGAGGATCCCCGTTTGGATGAGTCAAAGGTATCTTCTCGTCGTATATTATCTGGGCAAGATTATGAGCTCCCTGCTCGATAATATGCTGTTTGTTCTCAAAATTGTAGATAACCTTTCCTTCCTCTACCAAATATTTTAGCGTACCGCTTGCATTGGCAAGAACTTCCATATCTTCCCCGGAATCAGATTTTACTATAGCAATTGGTTCGCCTTTTTCAATACGGGTATTTTCGGGCTTAAGCCATTGCTTTAAAATAAATCTATCTTCTATCCCCGCGGTCCAGCCCGGGGTAGGCACATTCTTTACATCTGCATACACCACGGGGTCATAGATCCCAATGGCAGAAAAAAGATCCCAAAAAAGCACCTTTTCCATACTTGCCACTATAGGCTTAAAGCTACCATTAAAATGTTCTGTGATCGCCTGCGCTTCTACCTTATAGGAACGAGTTGTCGAAGTTCCCTCAGCATCTGTTATTATAACATTCACAGGTACACCTTCTGCAAGACCCTGTGCTCTGGGAGAGTGAAGTGCAGTTCCCTGGTCGTCCCATTTATAAGTATACGGAGGCACACCACCTGTTACTTCCAGTTCTATAAACCCGTCATTAATAATATTTGAGGGATTCCCAATGTTGGCTTTTACATCCAGCTCCTGGGCAAATAATGATAAAATTGAAAAAGAAAAGAACAATGAAAGTAAGTACTTTCTCATAAGATATTTTAATTAATAAAGAAGGTTATTTTAAGAGCGAAGCAAGATGCTAAAAAAATGGGCTTTTTCAAATTTTTGCAAGTTAAATTGTAAAGGAATTGTTAAATAAAACTCGCTACACCCTGTTGAATATGTTGGCAGGCATTTGATACATAGAATTCCCGGGGGGATTTTTGAGGTTTACAGGTCAAATACAGATGTTCTTTTTGTATAGATTAAATCCTTAATTTTCAGCCAGAAAGCAAGTGTAAGATATACGGCAAAGCCCATTCCCAAAGTTGCAAAAGACAGGTAAATGAAAAACAGGCGTATGCTTCTTGCCCTAATTCCAATTTTATCTCCAAGCCGGGAGGAGACATAGAAACCGTGTCTCTCAAAAAAATGGCGTATAGAATATATCATCTTAAGCATGAGACAAAGATAATAAGATTAGGCTTCTCCTTTTAATAGTTTTATTCCCAAATTACATTGCAGGCAGGCATTCTTATCGCAGTAATGCTGTTTTAGCTGGAGCAGTGCCTGGGAAGCCAGTGCTGTCCTTGCACTGCCCGGTCTTATTGAGTTAAATTTATCAATAACAGAATTTTTTTCGGCTTTCAAATCTTCTATCATACTTATTATTACTGAAGGATCCCCTGTTCCCGTGAGCTTTTCATAGCTGAACCTCACCGGTAGAAGAGTGTTAATGATCAACAGGTCTACAAATGCAGCTGAAAGTTTTTTCTTCTTTGCTGTATGGGATTTCTCAAAAGTATAATGGGTATTCCAAAAGGCCGCAGGCTCCATAACAAAGATATCCCTTAGCTCTTTTACTGATGATGCATTTATCACAGCTGAAAATAAATGAGGTACTTCGTGGTAAATTGCTGCCAGTTGGGCCAGTCTAAGGCCGGGGAAATTGTCCGGCCGCAGTCTAAAATATTTAGGCCTTTCTACGTATTTATTATCCAGCCTGTATTTCTTTTGAATATATTGGTATTCTTCCTTTAATTGCAAGAAATAAGCATCTTCTTTATCATTCTCCAACTGCCCGCTTTGTCCCAGAAACAAAGCCTCCAGCATTAATTTAGAATCACGGCATTTGCGTACCACTTTAAAGTCAAAGCTTTGAGCCATGCTAAGAAATGCACCGCCATTGACTTTGAGACCAAAATTCTTGGCTAATAACCTAAATAAAACTGCCTCCCAATCATTTCCGGTTTTTACTAAAAGATCATGGAGTACCTTAGCTTTGCTTTCAAGCCTTTCAAGATAAAGTCTCTCCAGCCAATTGTTAAGTTCAAAATCATCAACCTGTGAAAAATCTGTTTCACAATTTATCCAGCGACCATTGGGAGCAAGAAGTAGCTCCCTATATTGATTAAGTGTTCCGGGAGAAACCAGCTCCTTTAATTCCATAGTAGGAATAAGAGAATTATCATTTCTGTAAATTTCCATGTCGTCGTCCCATACGACATGTAGAATAACATTGTCGTAAGCGGGATCCTGCTCATGATGATGCTGGTACCAGTGAGAGGAATTGATGTGGATCTCCACATTTCCTGCCCACAGCTGCTCCCCTATTTTTAGTTTAGCATTAAAGAAATCCGGACCCGAATTTAAATTAGCCATTCCCGGGTCTATTAATGTCACAGGCTCCCCTTTAACAGTGAAGGCCCGGCCAAAATTGAATTTCTTGAATTTCCAGATATAATGTAAAAAATCCTCTTTCATAATCTGAAAATACAAGATTTTTTTCAGATTTGAAGCTAGGTTTTTTTGCTATTTTTTTTAATTCAGCCTTTGAGTGGGAAGCTTTTCAATGATATCTTCCACAATATCATCTACCCAGAACCGGTACATTAGGGCGCTGGGGTGGAGACTATCAGCCGCGATGAGCTGCCTGTTGGTAAGTGCTTCCCTGGAAGACGGGGTTATATTGTAGAAATCCACCTCAAATTCCTCTGCAATTCTTCTAACTGTATCATTGAACCTGTCAATTTCTGCAGAAATTACCTCCGCATTATCTTCCCCAAATGGAGTTACACTGTAATCTGGAATACTAAGAGCGAACACCCCTCTTTCTCTCGTTTTTGAATGACTTAGTGCTTTCCTGAAAATCTCCCGGAGCTCCTCCTCAAATTCTGTCCTGGGTTTACCCTGATATTGATTATTTACCCCAATAAGAATAGAAACAAGATTAAAATCTCTGTGAACATCGATTTCCGCGTCTATATTCCTTATAAGGTCACGGGAGGTCCATCCTGTGCGGGCCACAATTCTGG
>DATHWA010000216.1:0-15717 GCA_035461025.1 Gillisia sp.
ATCCAGGTCCACATCAACCAGCAAGGTGCTCTCGGTATTGGGAGTTGCCTCAGCTTTAATTCCGTTTACCGGAAATGCAAAATCTGAAGGGGTGAAAACCGCGCTCTGTGCATATTGAATATCCATGTTATTCACTTTTGGGAGGTTCCCAACAGATCCTGCTATAGCGACATAACATTCATTTTCAACCGCCCTTGACTGGGCACAGATCTTAACTCTGGAATACCCGTTCTGGGTATCGGTCATGAAAGGAACAAAAAGAATATTCATTCCTTCTTCAGCCAGGAGTCGTGGCAATTCGGGGAATTCAACATCATAACATATAAGGACCCCTATTTTCCCGCAATCTGTATCGTAGGTTTCCAGAATGGAACCACCCTTCATTCCCCAGGCCGATTCTTCAGCCGGAGTGATGTGAAGTTTTTCATATTTCTCATAACTACCATCCCTTCGGCATAAATAACCCACATTATGCATATGCTCGCCAACAACCTGTGGCATACTACCGGTGATAATATTGATGTTATAGTTTATGGCAAATTCGCGAAAGGTTTCAAGCAGTCTTTCAGTATAGGAAGATAGCCCGCGAATTGCTTCAGCTTCATTCATATGGTTAAACTGGGCCATGAGCGGCGCGTTGAACAACTCAGGGAAAAGTATGAAGTCACTTTGATAATCACTTACCGCGTCAACAAAAAATTCTATTTGTGAGACCAGAGCATCGTAATCCTTGAAAAGACGCATTTGCCACTGAACAAGACCCAGTCTTACAACCGTTTTCTTGGTATCAATAAGCTTTTGTTCCTTTGTATAATAGATATTATTCCACTCCATTAGAGTTGCATACTCCAAACTATCCTCATCCCCCGGCAAATAGCCCTTGATCACCTTTTTAACATGGAAATCATTGGACAGCTGAAAGGATAGCACGGGATCATGGATCTCCTTTAGTTTAACTTTTTCTATATATTTTTTAGGGGTAAGCTCATCTGCATATTGTGCATAATTGGGTATACGCCCACCAAAAATAATAGACTTTAAGTTAAGTTGCTCGCAAAGTTCTTTACGTGCTTCATAAAGTCTTCTTCCAAGGCGCATTCCCCGATAATCCGGATGAATAAAAACATCAATGCCGTATATTACGTCTCCATTCTTGGTATGGGTGGAAAAATTTTCTCCTCCTATAATATCCTCATATTTATGATTCGCATCAAATTTATCATAGTCTACAATGATAGAAAGTGCACAGCCTGCAATTTTGCCATCAATTTCAATGCAAAACTGGCCATCGGGAAATTTATTGATAAGGGTCTTGATTTCAGCTTTGCTCCAATATTCATCGGCCATAGTTTTATAGCTTTTGATCATGGATATTTTTAACTCCTGGTAATCTTTTAACCTTAAATTCCTTAATTCTATTTTAGCTGAATCTATCACGTATTTTTTTAATTTTTAGTCTGCGAAGATACTACGTAAAAGCTATAATATAAAGGTAATAGGGTTAAATTAAGTTAAAACAGAAAACCAGTGTAATAGACAATTGTTTTTTGGGAAGAGTATTTTTATAATTTGTTCTTCTAAAGAAAGAATGGATAATTATATAACTATCAAAGAGAGACCATTCTATTTTTAACTGCAAACAAAACCAGACCAACCCGACTCTTTACTTCCAGTTTATTAAACAGGTTCTCACGGTATCCATCTATAGTTTTTGGACTAAGATTCATAACCTGTGCTACTTCCTTATAAGTTCTTTCACTGCAGGCCAGGTTTAGGAATTCTTTTTCACGCGGGGAAAGTTCTTCAATATTTTTGTGCCTCACCTGGTGGGACATTGCCTCTCTGGTTTCTTCATTATTATAATACCCGTCTTCATATACCCTTGTAAGCGCATGCAAAAATTCATCTGGATCAATATCTTTAAGAAGGTATCCCCGGCAACCTAACCTTATCATTTTAATTATCGTTTCCTCGTCGTGTTCCATAGTAAGCGCAAGAACCTTTTGCTCCGGGCTATGATCTTTTAACCAGGCCATTGTCTCTATTCCATCCATTACCGGCATTCTTATGTCCAGAAGAACAATGTCCGGCCTTGGTTTTTTATCCTTGAAATAATTTACAAGTTCCTGGCCATTTTTCATCACCTCCAAAACCTCAAAGTCATCAAAAGAGTTGATTAGACCCACAAGAGATTTGGCAAATAACGTATGGTCATCTACAATTAAGATGGTCTTACTCATTCTAGTCAGGTTTTGGTTGGTATTGTAAAGATAAGCAAGTTCCTTTTTCTGGCGAAGATTTTAATTTAAAGCCCGCTCCTATAAGCTTAGCCCTACTGTCCATATTTATAAGCCCTGAACTTTTGCGGGCTTCTGCTACCTGAAAACCTACCCCGTTATCCCTGGCAATAATATTTACTTCCCCGGGGGTATAATGAAATTCAACTTTTAAATGATCTGCTTTTGAATGTTTTATAACATTGGAAAAGAACTCCTGTAAGATTCTGAATATAATAATAGTATCCCTGGATGGAATAGGATAAGAATCGCCGGTAGTCTCTATAGAGGTTTCAATAATATTAAGCCGTTCAAACCTGGTAAGTTCATTTCTAACAGATTCTTCCAGGCCGGCATAATCTACCACTTCATTGTTAAGGGATTTTGAAAGAGAACGTACTTCCTGAAGAGAATTAGCCACAATTTCTTTGATATCTGTAACCGAAGTAAGCATCTCCTCCCGGCTTGTGCGGGCCAGCATGTTAAGTTGCATATTGGCTACAGAAAGTAATTGGCCAATATTATCATGTAATTCCCAGCCAACATTCTTAAGGGTTTGTTCCTGTATCTCGATCCTGGACTGTGCTATTTCCTGCTCATATCGCTTCTCTGCCTCAAATTTTTCATAAAGCATTTTATTCTTTCTCCTTTGGAAAGTCACAAAAAATAATATCCCGAAAGTGGTGAGCACCAGGATCACCACGATAAAATAAATTATGAGTAAGAATTCTTCCCTTGCCAGCATTATAGAACCTATTTAATAACAAGTATACATATTTTTCGCTACAGCCGGAAGAAAACTTTCCTTCTCCTCCCTAACTGTAACTTTATTGACAGCATTTTCAAAAAAGGGGAAAAACCCCCTTGTGGAGGGAAGTAGGGTAACCTACTTTTGATATATCATTTTAGTAACATAAAGTGTTTTGGAGACAAAAGTGTCACTTCAAAGGAAGATATTATTAGGTAGGGCTCTTAATATTTACTGCTGAAGGACACTTTTTTGTTTTTCATGAACTTGCATTGCATTATCATCCTTTATAGTTTTAAACCTTGTACAGGTAAGCCATCCTAAAATAAACGAGGAGTAGAGTATAACATTCGCCATTCTTAAAATGATCGTGTGTAATTCTACAAATTCCGGACTTTTTAAAGAAAAATAATGGCTGTAAATAAAAAGCGGAGTAACAGTAAGATGCCATATTAAAATCCCAACTGAAAAATAAAAAGCGGGGATCCTGTAAAAATTTAATATCCTACTACTCTTCAAGGTCTCGAAATAATAAAGAAAAATAAGAATTACCAGGAGTAAAGTACCTCCAATGCTTGAAAAGGCAGCATTTCCTTTAAAGAAAACACCGGAAAACAAAAGGTTTAAAACTCCGCCAAAAGTAAAAAGGATCGCCAAAACTGAAAATATTTCCCTGGTTATGCGTGATCTTATCTGCCATATGAAGTAATAAAGGATTACCAGAAATTTCACAAGAGAATAAGAATTATACCACCAGTAATTCCTTTCAAACAAAGTCCCCTCCACAAAAGGAAAAGCCTGAAAATTTGTGAAATAATTCAAAACAGGGTATAAACCAACGATCTCAATAAATATAACAAGCCACAAATACACTACCATTAGCTGTTCGCCTTTCTTCGCCTCACCAACTTTGTGTAGGTAATAGGTGCCTGATACCGCAGCTCCAAGCTCGAGAAGAAAAATTAGGAGAAAAGCATCCAGAAAATACTTTATCAATGGTTTCTGTTTTATTATTTAGATGACCTTACTATCTTCTCCGTATCCAATTGGTTTTTATAAAAGTACATAAAAGAAGTAAAATTCACGTAAAGGGTGTAATTTTTGAAAATAGGGGAAAAATCCCCTTGAATGCAGTCTAACCTTAATGTATTTTTACATTGTCATTTTAGTTAACTAAAGTGTTTTGGGGTTAAAATGTGTCGTTAATTGTGTTGGATAATATTAGGTAGGGCTCTTATTATCCAGTTAAACACAATAGCGACACTTTTTATTGAGACCTATTCAGCCTTCTTTCACTATCCTCTCTTTTTTCCATAAAATTTATGGTATCTCCCTCAACCTTTTGCGCCAATACGTTGAGAGCAAACTCGCTAAGCTGTAGTATCCGTGGATAACCACCGGTTGTTTGACAATCACGCATAAGAATGATAAGCCTGCCTCCGGGGGTAAATTGTACAGTTCCCGGCACTACAGGGCCCGTTATAATTGGTTTAAGATTATTTTCAATTTTTTCTTCAAGTTGTACCCCCATCCTATTATTATTCCGGCCAATATGAAATTCAGTATTAAAAAGATTTTCTTTTTCAGTCTCAGATAATTGATCAAATTCCGGTCCCGTGCTCACTTCAAGATTATTGTCGTTTAAATACCCGCTTTTAATTTTTACTGAAGAAACCGTTTCCACTCCTTTTTGGACCACTGAATTATAATCCAGTTTCATTCCTTTCTCAAGCCGAAAGTATTGGGTGATGTCCTTAAGCCAACTTCTACTTTTAAGAATTTCTTCAGTTTGAAATCCACCGGCAATCCCCAGATAGGATCTTCCACCCAGTTCTCTTTTCCCAAAACTTAGAACATCCCCGGCAGCCATCAAATAGATTTTATTGTTTTTTATTTCTGAATTATTCACCCTGGGGGAAAGATTGGCCCCTGTAATAACAATTTTGACAGCGGAAGAAAATTTTAATTTAGGACCCATTTGAGTAATTTCCAACACCGCCCCATCGGGATTATTTTGTAAGAGAAGATTTGCGATTGTAGCAGCATATGAATCCATCGCACCGCTTCCCGGAACCCCGAATTTTTTAAATCCGAATCTCCCCCTATCCTGAATCGTGGAATATAGACCCGGCTGCAGCACCTCAATTCTACCCTTCATATTTTTCCTTTTTTAGCTGAAAAATTCCCCCGGAAACAGCCTCCCGGATCTCTTCATATCTCTCCTTGTCCACCGCATAAAATTTCACTTTATCACCGGCTGAAATTGCACATGGCGGATTCCCTTTTTTGTCGAAAATATTCACCGGAGAACTGCCTATAATTTGCCAACCCCCGGGACTGGAATTCGGGTAAATTCCGGTTTGATTTTCACCTATTCCTACAGCCCCTTTTGGCACCTCAATTCGGGGCTCATTTTTACGTGGAAAATGCAGCTCATTTTTAAGGCCACCCAGGTATAAAAATCCGGGTAAAAATCCAATGAAATAAACGGTGTAAATCGGTTCCACATGAAGCTCAATGATTTCATTGACAGACAGCTTTTTTTCTTCGGCCAACAGCTCAAGATCCCAACCAAAAACAGGGTCATAACACACCGGAATATGGAATAGTAAATTGTGAAGATTTATTCCTATCTTCGTCTCGTTCAATACCCTTTTTATTGTTAAAATCTCTTTATAGACATCCTCTATAGTATATGAGTAATTAATTAATAACGAGTGAAATGTGTTTATTACCTCAATCTTTTCTTTAATAAAACAATTTTCCAGAAAATTTTTAGCTATAAGAACTTTTTCCAGCATTTTTTCACTGATTTCCGGCTCGAAATTTATGAGAATTGCCTTCTCCCCCATTGGCTGTATGGTGAAATTTTGCACGCTCATGTGTGGAGGATTTTAATATGTTTTTCACGGAATTTTTGGTGCAGATATTCAAGAATTTCCACCGCGTTTGGGGTATCACTATGAAGACAAAAAGTACCTGCGTCACAAGGTATTTTTTGTCCTGAAATAGTGGTGATTTTCCCCTCCCTGAACATAGAAAAAAGATGGGTAAAAACCTCCTCTTTTTTCGTGATCAAAGCCTGCTCTTTTTGACGGGAAACCAGGAGGTAATTTTCCTCATAATTCCGGTCTCCAAATGCTTCAGTTATCACCGGAATTTTATCTTTTGCCAGGTCAAAGATTACCGAATTTTGAGGTACATAAATCGGGATAATTTCATCAAGTTTCAGCATTACATTTATAATAACTTCAGCTATATTTTTATCCTTCGCAGCATCATTATAAAGCGCTCCATGAGGTTTAACATGAGCTAGTTTTCCACCCGCTTTCTCTACGATATTTTTCAGTTCAAGGATTTGTCCCAACAGGCTTTTCTCCAGTTCATCTGCAGGCATTTTAATTGTGCGTCTGCCAAAATTTTCCTTATCGGGATAAGATGGGTGTGCGCCAATTTCAACATTATGATCCATCGCAAGTTTTACAGTCTCTCTCATGCTTTCCGTATTACCGGCATGTCCCCCGCAGGCGATATTACAGGCAGAGATCAAAGGCATAAGCTGTTCATCACAACTACCTCCCTCTCCAAGATCGCAATTGATATGAATATATTCTGGTTCCATATTCTTTTGATTGGTTTTTAAAATTGCTCCCACACCGTATAGATGGAACGCGCCCCCAGTAATATGCTAATAGATATTATCAACAGTCCCAACACATTTTGCAACAGGGTATTACGGTGTTCCCCCATGATAGAGGCTTTGTTTACTATCCAAAATAAGAAAATTGCGATTACCGGCAATAGAAGCCCATTGGCTACCTGGGCAAATTTTATGATCTCCACAGGCTTTACCTGTAAGGAAGAAAAGATCACCCCTAATATAAGTATCCCTGCCCATACACTTTTGAATTTAAAGGAATCCAACCCTTCTTTCCAGCCAAGGCATCCTTTAACTACATAAGCTGCCGCCAGAGGAGCTGTAATTGAAGAGGTAATCCCCGCAGCCATTAAACCCAGCGCAATGAACCAGGTCGCATAGGTTCCAAAAAGCGGCTCCAGTCCCACGGCAAGATCGGCCGCTGTATTAACTTCTGTAAGAGAAGAAGCTCCGGCAACGATTACTATGGCCATTGAAACAAGTCCGCCCAGGGCAATGGCAAAAAAAAGTTCTTTCCTCGCGATTTTAAGATCCCCGGGCTGCTTCCATTTCTCCCCTACAAGGGAAGCGTGCAAAAAAAGATTATAGGGTACTACAGTCGTGCCTACAATGGCTATTACGGTGAGCATGCCTGCAGCTCCCGTAGAGGGAATGAATAATCCGTTTAAAATTTTTCCAATGTCCGGTCTCACCAAAAAGGCAGTGATAAGAAAAGAAATGCTCATTAATGCAACAAGACCTATAAAAACCCGCTCCAGGACTTTGTAACTTCCCAGTGCCAAAAGCAAGAAGGCTATCCCGCCAACCAGCAGGCTGTATAAATTAAGAGAAAAGGATCCTATTTCCAGCGACCGGGGAGCTGTAATTGCAGTTATCCCAAGTACGGCCCCGGTGATATTACCTGCTTCATATGCCGCATTCCCAATTACGATTGCCGAAAAAATGAGGATTAGGGCGAGTGTCCTTCCAATAGGGTTTTTTAATTCCTGTCTTATGCACTCACTCAATCCCATTTGAGAAATAATCCCCAGCCGTGCCGCCATTTCCTGTAAAATTATGCAGGCAATAACCGATAGCAACAGGGCCCATAGTAAGGCATATTGAAAATTAACCCCCGCAAGGGTACAAACAGTGACTGTGCCCGGTCCAATAAATGCTGCCGAAACTAATACCCCCGGCCCAATATTTTTTAACCAGTTTTTCACTTTTTCGCACCAGATTCCTCCAGGGCGTATAAGGCAAAACTTCCCAGCCAGTGACCTCCTTCATAACTGTCCCCTATAAGGTTTGGAAAAGAATAGGAAACATGCTCATTGGCTACATTTCTAAGATGTTCGTAATCTTTTGGATATTGATTTGCCAGGCCGTGAAACACCCAGGCCCTGCTAAAGTTGAGACCATCAAGGTGAACCAGTTTTCCATCCTTACGATCACTCACCTCTCCCGGTGCCATCTCAAAAGCAGGGTCCTTTAACTGAGGCATAAAATCATCCATCCACAAAGAAAAAGCAGCTCTGGGAAGGATCTTTCTCATTAGGTCTACCTCCTGTAAACACGGTGAAAGAAAATCAAACCCACTTGGTTCCCAAACTACCGGACAATTTTTATCTGAAAGATAGAACTCCTTGGAGCGTTTATCAATAAGCTTTAGGAATTCCTCATTTTTGGTAGATACAGCATAATCATAGGCTAAACTCAGCGCAAAAGCTGTATTGGTATGTTCCCCAACGCGGATAGGGTAATTAAGTTTGGGAAGGAATTCAGTATACCTGTCCACGATCAAATTAGTTAGTGGTTCCAGGTTTGCAGAGAGTTCCTCCCCCAAATCTGAATCCCAGCTATTGAGTTCCTGCGATAACTTGAGCAGCCAGGCCCAACCATAAGTTCGCTCATAATCCCGGTTATGTTCTTTTCTGAAATATTCGAGTTCCCCTGCGATATTTTCTTTGGAAAGAGAGGATTTCAGTTTCTCCCTGATCTCATCTGCTTTATCAAGTTTCGGAAATTTCTTCAGCAGCCTTACAAGTGACCAATGAGCGTGAACTGATGAATGCCAGTCAAAACAACCATAGAACGCAGGATGAAGCTCCATTGGAGATTGTAGATCATTCTCACCGCCCAGGGTTTGCCCCAGTTTATTGGGATACTGAATTGTGATACACTTCAATGGGAGATCTGCAAGTCTATTGCCTTCTTCCAGGGTAAGTTGTACGCTGCCGGTTTCTTCCGCTTCATCAAAGTCTCCAGAGACATCAGTGGTATCTATTGCGGCCTCATTCTCTTCGGCTTTTAATCTGTTTTCACCTTTACAGCTGAATATAATTATTGCAAGTAGGACTATAAATACGTTTTTCATAGGGGGTAAAATATTGCTATTTTCCAAATGTAACCAATTCTTTCAGAAGCCATGACAGGCTAAGAAATTTTTAACCAATCTCTCACATTTAATGATAATGTCAAAGTATTAAAGCGGTTAAAAAAACCAATTCTTTTGTATATTTAAAGGGCCTCACCCAAACCTCACCCCTCTGGGAAATTATATATGTGCAAATTCTGAATTCTAATGAATAGAATACACTTATTTGAATTTGAGGACCTACAATGGTTTCCTGGTTTCTTAAGAAATTATGGAACAGATTTTCTACAGTTTCTTTCCAATAAAACAAAAATGTATAAACCTATTATTCCAATTCTGGAAAAAGGTATTATTGTAAGTAACACCAACGTTATTATAGACCTGGGTTCCGGCAGCGGAGGAGGCTTACTGTGGGTCAATTCTCAGTTAAAGAATAGATTCCCTGATCTAAAAATTATTTTAACTGACTATTATCCCAACCTAATTGCTTTTAAGTACATCCAGAAAAAAGTAGATAATATTACCTATATAAAGGAATCTGTGGATGCAAGAAAGGTTCCCGCAAACCTTAAAGGGTTTAGAACACTATTTCTAACTTTCCACCATTTTAAGCCAAATGAAGCAAGGCAAATTTTGCAAAATGCCATTAACTCCAACAGTCCTATAGGAATTTTTGAAGGTCAGGAAAGAAGCTTCCCCAGTTTATTAGCAATGATCCTTTCACCTATAACAGTACTTTTGTGCACCCCGTTTATAAAGCCACTCACAGCAGGAAGGTTCTTCTTTACTTATATAATACCAATAGTTCCTTTATTTGTTCTATGGGATGGAATTGTTTCCGCGTTTAGGACCTACTCTGTAAAAGAAATGGAACAACTGGTGAGCGAACTTGAAAATAAAGAGGAATACAACTGGGAAATAAACAGAATTAGATCCGGACCCGGGGTGATACTTTACTTGTTGGGCACCAAAAAGAGGATGTAGAAGACAATTTAAATAAGCTTAATAATTAAAACTGGCCAAAGAGGTTCAGTTAACACCTATTCAATTAACTATCCCAGCCATCCTTCTCTGTCAAGGCTTCGGTATTGAATGGCTTCACTTATATGGGCTCCTTCAATATTTTCTTTCCCCTCCAGATCTGCAATTGTTCGGGAAACTTTCAGAATTCGGTCATAAGCCCTTGCTGAAAGATTAAGGCGTTCCATTGCGGTTTTAAGTAACTGCCTGGAGGCATCATCCAGCTGACAAAAAAAAGCGATATGTTTTACGCTCATTTGGGCATTATAGTGCACGTTATCATATTCTTCAAAACGTTCAGTTTGTTTTTGTCTTGCCCGGGTTACTCTTTCCCTTATTTGAACACTACTCTCACCCCGGCGCTCTTCGCTTAGTTTTTCAAAAGGCACCGGTGTGACCTCAATATGTATATCAATGCGATCCAAAAGGGGACCGCTAATTTTACTAAGGTATCTTTGCATCTCTGCAGGAGAGGAGGTTCTTGGCGCATCCGGGTCGTTAAAGTAGCCACTAGGACTTGGGTTCATACTTGCCACCAGCATGAAACTGGACGGATAAGTAACTGTAAATTTGGCTCTGGAAATGGTAACTTCACGATCCTCGAGGGGCTGTCTCATCACTTCCAGCACTCCGCGTTTAAATTCCGGCAACTCATCCAGGAATAGCACCCCGTTGTGTGATAGTGAGATCTCTCCCGGTTGCGGATATGCACCCCCGCCAACTAAAGCCACATCACTAATAGTATGGTGCGGGCTGCGGAATGGCCTCTGGGACATAAGCCCTACATTCTCCTTTACCTTTCCTACCACCGAATGGATCTTGGTTGTTTCAAGTGCTTCGTGTAAGGTCATTGGTGGAAGAATACTTGGCAGGCGTTTGGCAAGCATTGTCTTACCCGCTCCCGGCGGGCCTATTAAAATTATATTATGTCCTCCCGCTGCCGCAATCTCCATACAGCGTTTTATGGACTCCTGCCCTTTTACATCGGCAAAATCATGTTCCAGATGGTCCAGGCTATTATAAAACTCCTCCCGGGTGTTAATTATGGTTCGCTCAAGTGGTTTATCCTTATCAAAAAATTCAATTACTTCCAGGATATTTTCAACCCCATAAACTTCCAGATCACTCACAATAGCTGCTTCCTTCACATTCTGTTTTGGTAAAATAAAACCTTTGAAACCTTCTTCCTTGGCCTTAATCGCTATGGGCAGCGCACCTTTGATAGGCTGGAGACTGCCGTCAAGCGAGAGCTCGCCCATAATGATATATTTCTCAATATTCTCTTCTTTGATTTGTCCTGAGCCTGCCAGGATTCCAATGGCCAGGGTAAGATCATAGGCAGAACCTTCTTTTCGAAGATCTGCGGGAGCCATATTTATTGTGATCTTTTTTCCAGGGAATTTATAAGCGTTATTCTGTAGAGCTGCTGCAATGCGATAACTGCTTTCTTTAATGGCATTATCCGGAAGCCCTACAAGATTGAAGGCGATCCCGGGAGACATATTTACCTCTACTGTAATCGTAGTAGCTTCTACTCCAAAAACAGCACTACCATATACTTTTACCAGCATTAATTTATTGATTTATTCTAAAAATAATAAATTAAAAAGGATACGGGCGAAGGGTAATGCAAATCTTATCCTAAAATTTTGTGAATCCTCAAATAATAGTCATTGTAGGGAATAAAAAAAAATCCGCTGCGATACCGGCTGCGGATTTTTATTTGTGTTTTTTACTATTACTAAAGTTGCAATTTAATATTCCGGCAAAACATTTTTCCTGTAATGCTCGATAAGTGCATCTATAGGTCGTCTTATAATATTTCCTATCTCCAGTCTGTATGGTTGGGCTACTGCCCTTATGATATCTGCACTAAAATAAGCTATACTTCCAATAAAATGGATTGGCACATTTTGAGCTTCTTTAAAGCAAAGAACCCTGGATTGCATGAAATCATCTATTCCTTCATAAACCAGCTTGTAAAAATAGCCGTTCCGTTCATTTGTGAAAATAAATTCAGCAAAAGACGCTAAATATGTATTGGGGTTTTCTTTTTTGTAAAGATTTCTTTTAATCTCGTCTGAGCGGAGGTCAAAGGTAGTCTCAAATTTTTCAGCAAGATCCGGGGGCATTCTTTTATAATAATAATCTCTTATAAGACGCTTCCCAAAATAATTCCCGCTTGCTTCATCCATAAGAATATATCCCAGGGAGTCTACCGCCATTTCAATATTTGTCCCGTCAAAATAACAGCTGTTGGAACCTGTTCCAAGGATGCAAACGATCCCGGGCTCTGTGGTTGCCGCATATGCAGCAGCTACCATATCCTCTTTAACTATTACTTCTATGGAATTGGTAAAAAAGTTGGCTATAATATCCCGAAGGATCTTACGGGGAGTTTCAGTTCCTGCCCCTGCACCAAAAAAATGAATTCTTTCAACCTTATCCTTTACGTCCTGAAGATCGGGGTTTTCTTCTATACGCTGCTCCAGCATTAATTCAGGAAAAACAGCAGGATTAAGGCCTTTTGTTCTGGTTTTTAATAGTTGCTCTCCGGAATTACTTAAAAGGATCCAGTCGCACTTGGTTGAACCACCATCGGCAATTAATATCATTATATTTTCTTTAAAGAGTAAAAAAGGCTGCTTTAACGGCAGTTCTACCTGATTTTAAAGCAGCCTTTTTGATTATTTAATGGTCCGGCAATTATACTTTTGCTACGTGAGCTGCAAGTTCAAGTAACTTTGCTGAATATCCATACTCATTGTCGTACCACGCGACCAATTTAAAGAAATTATCATTTAAAGCAATACCCGCTTCGGCATCAAAATTACATGTGTAGGCATTTGATACAAAATCCTGTGATACTACCATTTCTTCAGTATAAGAAACAATACCTTTATATGCTCCCTCTGATGCTTTTTTGAAAGCTGCTTTGATCTGGTCATAAGATGCAGATTTCTCTGTACGAACCGTAAGATCTACCACAGAAACATCGGCAGTTGGTACCCTAAAAGCCATCCCGGTAAGCTTCCCGTCAAGTTTAGGAATAACCTTACCTACTGCTTTTGCAGCACCGGTTGATGAAGGTATAATATTTAAAAGGGCACTTCTTCCTCCTCTAAAGTCTTTTTTAGAAGGACCGTCTACGGTTAATTGCGTAGCGGTTGTTGCGTGAATCGTGGTCATTAAACCTTCAACAAGACCAAACTCATCATCTACGATCTTAGCCAAAGGTGCAAGACAATTGGTAGTACATGAGGCATTTGAAACTATATTTTGATCTGCTTTTACATCCTTATGATTAACACCCATTACAAACATAGGTACATCCTTGGATGGAGCAGAAATCACTACTTTTTTAGCGCCTGCGGTGATGTGCTTTTGTCCACCTTCCATATTGGTAAAAATACCGGTACAGTCAAGAACAACTTCAGCTCCAACTTCATCCCATTTAAGATCTTCAGGATTACGTTCTGCGGTTACTCTAACAGTTTTACCATTAATAACAAGATGACCATCCTTAACATCTACAGTACCTTTAAAATTTCCGTGAACCGAGTCATATTTTAAAAGATATGCAAGATGATCTACTTCAAGTAGATCATTTACAGCTACTACTTCTACATCATTATTCTCTACAGCTATTCTAAAAGCTATTCTTCCAATACGGCCAAAACCGTTTATTCCAATTTTTGTACTCATTGTAATTGATTTTAATTTTTAAATAGAAGTGATGTCTGCCACCCTTCTAAGATCTTTATCAAATTTATCTTCACCTTTGATGCCGGTTTCCAGGGAAACCGTGATCACCTTTTGATGATGTATACCTATCATTATATTTCTTTTTCCATCCAGAATGGCATCCACGGCACCTACGCCAAGTTTACTGGCAAGAACCCTGTCAAAACAGCTGGGGGATCCCCCACGTTGTATATGCCCGAGAACTGAAACTCTTATATCATAACCTCCAAGGGTACTCTCAATATACTCTGCAAGTTCAAAGATATTTTTACCGCTCTTATCACCTTCAGCCACCACAATTATACTTGACGTTTTACCGGATTTTTCACTTTTCTTAAGGGAAGTAATAAGCCGTTCCATTCCTGAGTTTTCTTCCGGAATAAGTATCTCCTCTGCTCCTGCGCCAATTCCGCTGTTAAGCGCAATAGCTCCTGCATCCCTCCCCATTACTTCAACAAGGAATAACCTGTTATGGGAACTCGCAGTATCCCTAATTTTATCAATGGCTTCCACTACCGTATTAAGTGCAGTGTCATAGCCTATGGTAAAATCTGTCCCGCTTATATCATTATCTATGGTCGCAGGAATTCCAATTACAGGAAAGTTATGTTCTTTTTCAAATAATAAGCCACCCGTAAAGGTACCGTCTCCTCCAATAACAATTAAGGCATCAACCCCGGCATTCTTTAAGTTTTCATAGGCCTTCTGGCGTCCTTCAGGAGTACGAAACTCCTTAGATCTTGCCGATTTAAGGAAAGTACCACCACGGCTTATTATATTTCTAACGGAGCGTGCATCGAGGTCTTCAATATCATTTTCAATAAGACCCTGATATCCTCTAAATATCCCGGCGCATCCCACCCCGTGGTAAGAACAACTTCGCACAACCGCCCGTATAGCGGCATTCATTCCCGGTGCATCACCTCCAGATGTTAATACACCTATTTTTTTAATTTCTCTTTGCATTCCTGTAAAATTATTTGATTTTTACCGTAAAACCTAATTTACCTTGATACTCAATCGTTTTCGGTTAATAACTCATAAAAAAAGCCCTTTTTATAGGGCTCTTTTTTAATGAATTTGTAAAAAGATTATCTTTTTAATAAAATCTCTGTTTAGATGATCGTTATCATATTAAAATTTAATCTCTTGTTTATCAGTTTTTTTACACATTAAAATATACTCCGAAACCTTTTATTCCCTTTCCAATAACAGGTATTCGTAGGGGGTGTCAAATTCAATTTTACCATTGTTTACAACTTCTGTATTACCTGAATATGCATCCCGGATCCTTTCACCATCTTCAAAAATATTTTGAACTGGAACAGATTTAGCTCCGGCCGGAACGTTAAGGCCAACTACCACTAAATCTTCATAATCTCCCTCTTCATAACGCCGAAGAAAATAATGGGGCTCCTCAGAAATTAATTTGTGTTTTCCTGCTCCCACTGCAGGGTGGGCAGCACGAAATTTCCCCATCTTTTGCCAATGTGAAAGGATTTCGCCTGTCTCGGGATCACTGGACACCTCTTCCCAATTCATCATAGATCGTAAGGTGGCATCTCCCACTGTACCATCAATTGTCAATGAACGCGCTGTTTCATCCCCGTAGTATATTTGTGAGGTCCCCGGGCTTAATAGAAGTAAGGAGGCTGTCTCGTAAGATTTTTCCCGTAGCTTGTCAAAGGGCTGCCCGTCATCATGAGATGACAAATAGTTTACCGTACCAAATCCTTCTAGTTCCTGACTTAAAAGCCCATCATATTTTTGAAAAAGGGCTTCCGGTTCCTGTTGCTGAGCGTTCCATTTAAACTCAAAATTTATAAGGCTGTTAAAGGCATTATCAAAATAATTTACCTTCCTATCCCCAAAGTCAAAATCTTGTCCCCCGCTTATTCCATAGTTATACACCTCA
>DATHWA010000217.1:0-2975 GCA_035461025.1 Gillisia sp.
AATTAAGGGGAACCAGAATTATACCCAACCGCTGGGTAGCTATAAAAAGTAGCAGGTAATCTGGAGAATGTTCCGCAAGAACAGCTAACCTGTCACCTTTTTTTAGCTGAAATTTATTTTGAAGGTAACTCCCAATCTTCAAGGCCTCCTCATTAAGTTCCCTGTAAGTTAATGCGCGTTTGGAATCAAAGCAAACTACCGCCTTTTTATAAGGGGTATAAGATGACCATTTCGCTGTCCAGTCAAGGTAGTTCATGCTTTCTTTTTACTAATTAAATATAAAAAATTGGCAAGTAGAAACGACACAACAATTGCTATCGCAGCAGATACCCCTGGATTATTTACAGGTTCCTGCATATAACCTGTAATCCTTCCGTAATAAATGATAAAATGCAGGGCAACAGCAGCAAAACTTGCTATAAAAACCGCGGACTTCTTTACCTTTTTAAAATATATTCCGAAGAGAACAGGAACAAAAGCAGCAGCAAAATATGCATAGACTCCGTTCTGAGCAAAAATTGCCACACTTACATTTGGGTTTTCTATTTGATCATAGCTCAGGAAGAAACTGGCAATAGCAAGGGCTATGATTACCATTTTGTTTAATGCCACCCCACTTATTTTCTTTACTACCGGAAAAAGAGGGGTTATTAAATCTGTACTAATTGTGGTGGAAAGGGACTGAATCAAATTTTCCAATGTAGATAATCCTGCGGAAATCAATCCGGCTACTATAATTACCCCTGCACCTGCCGTGAAAGTCTTTACCACATAAGCAGAAACCAATTCATCCATTTGAAGCGGAACACCCTCCAGGGTAAGGTCCGGGAAAAGGATACGCGCGTATAAACCTACCACTACCACCAGGAAGAAAAGAATCATACATATTATGGCAATTGCAAGATATTGGTTCACAGATTTCTCACTTTTAAGGAAAAGGGTTTTTGTGATGATGTGTGGCTGACAAACAATTGCAATCCCTATTACTATCTGGCAAAAAACAATCTCAAAATAGTCTCTAAAAAGAAAACTTTCCTCATTAGTAGGTTTAGTAAGATTGGGATCAATACTGCTAAGAGTAGAAACGAATCCATCAAAACCTTCACTGAAGTAATCTGCTCCGGAAGCAAGAAGCATAATAGCAACTATGAACATAAGAATGGCCTGGATGGAATTGGTATACACCATGGAATTGGCGCCACCAAACATCATGTAACCAAACACAAAAACCACCAGACCCAGAAGAACCCAAAAAGGTTCCATGTTGAGCGATTTGGAAATGATCTGGGTAAGGCCAACACAAATAAGCACAATAAAAGTTATCAATAACATTGACAGGACCGCAAAAAATACTGTCATGGATTTACTATCATACCTCTTCCCAATCCATTGGGCCATAGTAACTGCCTTTACGGTGGAGCCATAATTTTGGAAGGCCTTGGTAAAAAAGATGAGAGAAGCAAAAATAGCGATAGGCATCACGATCCCGAAAGAGATAATACCTGCAAATCCATAGAGCGCAATAAATCCCGGGTTGATTATAAAAGTGGCTGCACTGGTCATGGAAGCCGCTAGTGACAATCCAACCGCCCAGGCTGGAAAACCTTTGCTTCCAATAGCAAAATCCTTCATATCCTTTGTTCTCATCATCCCTCTTACCACAAAGAAAATGATGACCATAGCATAAATAATAAGCAAAATGGTTACATAGGTAGACCAGGTATCTGTAGCAAACATAAATGAGAAATTATTAAATGTGAAAATATAGTTAAAACAACTAATTCTCCAACCAGTCTATCAAAATTAAAGTGCGACTTAATCAATTTTATTTTAAAAATCACTGAAAACTCTATGATAATGTAAGTTAGATAGAGTGTGACCCAAAAAGCGTGGTGGGGAAGGAGGTTGATTTATTTCGATGGAAGTTTTACATTTAGAACTTTGAATTAACCTATTTTCCTAATCCCACTAAATGAAAAGAAGGAGATTTATAAAGAACACCTCTCTTAGTGGAATAGGAATGGCTGCAGTACCCGCTGCTTTCAGCTTCATTATTAATGAATCAAATAATATGACCAAAAATTTTCCTATTACAATAGCAACCTGGAACTTTCCAAATGCCAGCATCAAAGCAGGTGAAATGCTCGACCGGGGTGCAACCGCCCTCGATGCTGTTGAACAGGGTGTGATGATAGAAGAAGCTAATCTCAAAAATACAACTGTAGGAAAAGGAGGCGCACCGGACAGGGAAGGAAATGTTACCCTGGATGCCTGTATTATGGCACCAAACGGGGATGCAGGTGCGGTTGTTTATTTAAAGAACAACACCCACGCGGTTTCCGTTGCCAGGAAAGTGATGGAAGAAACACCGCATGTAATGTTGGCGGGAGAGGGAGCCGACCAGTTTGCCCGGGAACAGGGATTTGAACAGGAAAACCTCCTAACCCCGGAATCTGAACAGGCTTATAAAGAATGGCTGAAAACTAAAGAATACAAACCCCTCATAAACATAGAAAACCACGACACTATCGGGATGTTATGCATAGATAAAGATGGTGACATCGCAGGAGCCTGCACAAGTTCCGGGCTCTCGTACAAAATGAACGGCCGGGTTGGGGATTCCCCAATTATAGGCTCCGGGTTGTTCCTGGATAACGAAATCGGCGGTGCAGTGGCAACCGGGATGGGAGAAGCTATTATGAAATTGGTAGGCAGTTTTCTTATTGTCGAATTAATGCGACAGGGAAAATCACCTCAAGAAGCCTTTGAGGAAGCAATCAAAAGGATCATTTCCCGAAATCCAAATTACAAGGAATTCCAGGCAGCATTTATAGCACTTAATAAACAAGGGGAAGTTGGATCCTACTGCATTCAGAAAGGTTTTTCTTATGTGAAATACCAGGATGGGGAGAATACAAATACCGAAAGTGCATATTTTATTTGAGGTTTTAGATATTAGACAGGAGATGTGAGAC
>DATHWA010000218.1:0-7456 GCA_035461025.1 Gillisia sp.
AACTCATAGCATTACCTACAGCAAATAAAAATGAAGGAAAAACGAGGTCTGTTACAGTGAACCCATGCCATGCGGCATGTTTAAAAGGAGCGTATATGGTTGACCAGCTTCCCGGATTATTTACCAGGATCATTAAAGCAATAGTTAAACCTCTTAAGACATCCAGGGCTAGGTATCTTTCCTTTAACTCCATAACAGGGGGCTTAAATTCATTCTAAAAAAATAGGTCGGTTAGCGAAGCGGAATTGAATTACTTTCCGCGAATGCGACCATAAAAATATAAATTTTAAATAAATAACAGATCTTTTATAAAATTTTTGGTAAAGTATATTTGAGATTTATTTTTTTTTACCTAATTTTAAAAAAATTATTATCAGTATTTTGTGAAACTATTTTAAGTCCCGTTAAGTAAGTAACCAAAACCTTAAAAACACATATGGCTCAAGTTTTACATGATTTCCTCCTAACCACAAAGGCGTTTAAAGATATAAGCAATGTGGAAAGGAAGAAACACCTGCAAAAATTAAGAATTATAAGGCATTTATACCTTCACACATCCAATACCAATGCTGGAATTTGCAGCACATTTAATTTTAGTCTTCCCACATCAATGGCACTTATCAACCAGCTTGTAGATAGCGGGATTGTTGATAAACAGGGAAGGGGAGAATCTGTAGGCGGTAGAAAACCGGACCTATACGGCCTAAGGAAAAATACTTTTTTCGTGCTAAGTATTCATATAGAGCGATATAAAATTAAACTCGCTATAGTAGATAACACCCATACTATAATCTCTGAAGAAAACATCCCTTCCAAAATTGCTCCCAATATCAATATTGTCGATTTTCTGTTTGATTATGCAAATAATTTAATAGAGTCGTCTAAAATAGATACTTCTAAACTTTTAGGGATTGGGATAAGTATGCCTGGCCTGGTTTCCTCAAAAGAAGGTAAGAACTTTACTTATTTCCTCACCGGGCAGGAATCTGAATCCCTACAGGTAGCCCTTAAAAAGCGATTTAATAAACCAGTATACATCCTGAACGATGCAAAAAGTGCCTGTTTAGCGGAATTTAGATTTGGCCAGGCGAAAAACAAAAGCAACGTTCTTGTGATCTCTATGGACTGGGGAGTGGGATTAGGAATAATTATGGGCAGGAAAATGCATACCGGGACCTCAGGTTTTGCCGGAGAATTTGGTCATATTCCGATGGTAGAAAACGGAAAATTATGTCACTGCGGGAAAAGAGGTTGCCTGGAGACAGTGGCCTCAGGAATTGCAATGGTAGATCTGGCCCGGGAAGGCCTGGAAGCCGGACAAACTTCTATCCTGCACACTATGACTAATAATGAACTAGACAAACTTGAACCGGAATTGGTTATTGAAGCCGCGAACCGAGGAGATCAGTTTGCCATCAATGTTATTTCTGAAATTGGGATCAACCTGGGAAAAGGGATCGCCATTCTCATCCAGATCTTCAACCCGGAGCTTATCATCCTGGAAGGAAAAATAGCCGAAGCAAAACAATTTATAACCACTCCCGTGCAGCAATCAATCAATACATATTGTATGATTCAGCTTAAGGAAAAAACAGAGATATCCCTATCTAAACTGGGGCCAAATTCAAGTTTATTTGGTTCCACAGTAGCAGTTGTAAACAATGTATTCAAGAGCCAACTTGCACTTGAAAAACTTCAAATAAATTAATACCCAAACCCTACATAAAGCAAATTATGGCAAGATTAAACCTGCTGGAAGAAACAAGATTTGAAAAATTACCGGTCACCGTATATCAGGACCAACATGAGGCTGCAGAAGAAGTTGCACAACAAATAGCTACCCTTATAAAGCGCAAGCAGGAGAAAGGAGAAAAAGCTGTCTTGGGTCTGGCCACAGGAGCAACCCCGGTAGATGTTTACGCAAGACTGGTGAGAATGCATAAGGAGGAGGGGCTAAGTTTTAAAAATGTCATAACATTTAACCTGGATGAGTATTATCCAATGCAGCCGGATGCCAAGCAGAGTTATGTGGCTTTCATGGATGAGCAGCTGTTTAATCACATAAATATAGACCGTAATAACATCCATATTCCAGATGGAACATTGGCTGCTGAAGATATTGCCACCTATTGCCTGGCTTACGAGCACAGGATAGAGGAAGTTGGAGGACTGGACCTGCAAATTCTGGGAATTGGTAGAACAGGTCATATTGGATTCAATGAACCGGGCTCTGCACCCAATTCCGGAACCAGGCTGGTTACCCTGGATGACCTTACACGACGGGATGCTGCCAGAGATTTTGGTGGAAAGGAAAATGTTCCTACCAAGGCTATCACCATGGGTATTGGTACCATCTTCAAAGCAAAGGAGATCATTCTAATGGCCTGGAGCAAAAAGAAAGCTTCAATTATTAAAAAGGCAGTAGAGGGAGAGATTTCAGGAAATGTTCCCGCTACTTATCTGCAGCTTTCAGATAATGTGAAATTTGTATTGGATGAAGATGCAGCTTCAGATTTAACCCGCTTCAACACTCCATGGCTGGTAAAAGATTGCGACTGGGATAATGCGCTAATCAAAAAGGCTGTAATATGGCTTTCCGCAGAAACAGGAAAACCCATCCTAAAATTAACGGACGAGGATTATAACAATCACGGGATGGCACAGCTTGCTACAGAGCAGGGGCCGGCATATGACATTAACATAAATGTTTTCAATCAATTACAGCACAGTATTACAGGCTGGCCAGGAGGAAAACCAAACGCCGATGATTCCCAGAGACCGGAACGTGCGGAACCCGCAAGTAAACGTTCAGTAATTTTCTCCCCCCACCCGGATGACGATGTGATCTCCATGGGAGGAACATTTATAAGACTGGTAGACCAGGGGCATGATGTTCATGTGGCGTATCAAACCTCAGGGAATACCGCCGTTTGGGATACAGATGTTTTGCGTTATGTAGAATTTGCGATAGATTTTAACCAGAGTATTGGAAAAGACACCAAAGAACTTGAAGCGACCTATGATAAAATGCGGTCCTTTTTCAACACCAAACAACCCAATGAAATAGATCTCCAGGAGATAAGGGATGTAAAGGCTTTCATTAGAAAATCTGAAGCCTTTGCTGGAGCAAGATATGCCGGACTTGAAGATAAGAATATCCATTTTATGGCCCTACCCTTTTATGAGACAGGAAAAACGGTAAAAAATCCTGTCAAAGAAAAGGATATAGAATTAACAATGAATCTGCTAAAAGAGATAAAGCCCCACCAGGTTTTTGCTGCAGGGGATTTCGATGATCCCCATGGGACTCATATAGTTTGTTTCCATATTATTCTTGCAGCATTAGAACGGCTTAGAGAAACAGAAGAATGGGCAAAAGATTGCTGGCTTTGGATGTACAGGGGAGCCTGGGATGAATTTGAAACCCACGAGATCGAAATGGCTGTCCCGCTTTCTCCAATGGAAGTGAAAAAGAAACGACATGCCATTTTCCAGCACCAGTCACAAAAAGACCACCCGGTATTCCCCGGAGATGACGAAAGGGAATTTTGGGTGAGAGCTGAACAAAGGAACAGGGAAACCGCAGTTAACTATCACAAATTAGGGCTAGCCAATTACGAAGCAATGGAAGCCTTTGTGAGGTGGAAATTTTAATTAAATACCTTCCAGATGAAATTAATTTCTACACCGATATTAACCATTATATCTGTGGTTTTCTTTGTTTCCTGTTCATCTAATCCCTATTCAAAAACCAACAGGGTGCATAAAAAACAGGTAAAGGAATATTCCAAACAGCTTACCGAATTTCCTGTACAGCAGGATTTGAAAACTGCCCATCTTCGCTTTGGGAAGCACCAGGCAGGAACTACGAATTTTAATTTGCGTAAGCCAAATTATGTGGTCCTGCACCACACTGCCCAGAATTCCATTGATCATACCTTAAGTACTTTCACCCTCCCCCGCACCCAGGTGAGTTCCCATTATGTAATTAGCAGGGACGGGGAAATCTATCAGATGCTTAATGACCATTACCGCGCCTGGCACGGAGGTATAGGGAAATGGGGGAATGATACGGACCTTAACTCATCTTCAATTGGGATTGAATTGGATAATAATGGCTTTGAGGAATTTTCCCCGGCTATGATTAACAGTCTCATAGAACTTCTAAAGGTGATTAAGGAAAGACATAAGATCCCTGCCGCCAATTTTATTGGACATTCAGATATTGCTCCGGGACGAAAGGTAGATCCCAATCCCGCTTTTCCCTGGGAATTATTGGCCCAGGAAGGATTTGGTCTTTGGTATGACGAAATTGAGGAGGAGGAGCCTGTCGTTGTTATAGATGGAAGGCCATCCGTAAAAAAATGGATCGCTGCTTCAAAAAATGGCACTATAACAGGAGAACCTGCTCAGGACACTCTTCAAACCGGATATATAGACGTAGACCCGGCTATTGCATTGCGTATCATTGGATATGACACCAGCAACCTGGAAGCTGCAATTCAATCTTTTAAGCTCCACTTCATACAGACCGAGGTCAATTCTGAATTGACTGATCGTGACCTGAAGATCCTGAATAATTTATACAGGAAATATATGTAACTACCCCCCACTATGAGTAGGTTCCTTTTCATTTTAGTAATCCTTTTGTCATCTTCAACCATTAAGGGCCAGGAGATCCAAGTGGAATGGCAGCCCCGGGAAGACCTCAATATTCTGCTTCCGGAATCTATTAAGGTCTTCGACACCTATGGAAAACTGGCAGATGGAGAACCTTTGAGGGCTATGTATGCGGAGGTAGACCTACGGGATGAAAATTTGAAAGTGCGGGCTCAGGGCAGCAATCGGAAGAGACAAACAACGCAGGAGACTTATGAGCAATTCAACGCAATTCTAGCCATTAACGGAGGTTATTTTTCCAATACCGCCTCTGTAAGTGTTCTGGTTTCCGATGGAGAAGTTGTTTCTTCCGGACCTTCAGAAGATGTTACAAGAGGTGCATTTGGGATGGTGCAGGGAAAGCCCGAAATAGTCTGGTCAAATTCCAAAAACAGTTCGGTTCCTATTAAATATATAAATCCTAAAATCACTCAAAATAAAGAACAATGGCACCCAACCCAGGCAGTAGGTGGGGGACCGGTGCTTATAAAGGAGGGGAAATTGAATGTCACCACCCGGGAAGAGGGATTTGGCGGAAGTCACCTTCAACGGCACCCGCGAACTGCTATTGGATATAAAGATGAAAATACCCTGCTTTTAATGATAGTTGATGGCCGCCAGCTGGCCAGTGCAGGGGTTACTTTACACGAACTTGCTGAAATGATGCTTGGTATTGGAGCAAAAGATGCCCTAAATCTCGACGGAGGCGGCTCCTCTGCGATGGTAGCGGCAGGGGAGGTGGTCAACATCCCATCTGATATTCCAGGAGGAAACAGGAACAGCCTTCGAAACAACGCCAGTGCTTTAATATTTTCTGAAATTGAAAACTCTGAAGCACCTAAAATCTACCATTTTGATACCGATAAATCGGCCTATTCTGAAAGAGGGGTATGGAAAAGCAGCAATCAACTAAACTATTATGGGGTAACTCCTTCCCGCGTAGCTTCAGCAGAAAACAAAATGAACAAAGCTGAATATAAATTTGAAAACATTCAGGAGAACAAATATCAGCTGGCTGCCTGGTTCACGGTAAATCCTGAAGAAAACACTTCGGAAGCCATTTACGTGGTACACCACAGTTCGACGACAGATACCATAGTTTTTGATCAGTCATATCTTTCCCATACAGGAAAATGGCAGGTATTAGGAAATTATCTGCTCAATGAAAACGATAAACTGGAAATCCTGAGCGGGGGGAAAGAAGGAAGACTTGTTACAGATGCCATAAGGCTGGTCGCAGCAAAGAATTCTCCTGAACTTCCTCAAAGAGGGGATGTGAGAATAGCAGTTGTAAGCGACCTCAATTCCGGTCTGGGCGCCGCCGACTATGAGTGGCAGGTGGACAGCATTATCAACAGGATTCCGAGGATCTGGCAGCCGGATCTCGTAATTTCCGGCGGGGATATGGTGGCCGGAATGGGGATCAAAGATACCGTTCATCTTCAAAAAATGTGGGATGGTTTTGATAAACATATAGCAAAACCTCTGAGGGATTCCAATATTCCGTTGGCATTCACTTTAGGTAACCACGACGGACCTCGCTCCCACCCTGTTGAGCGGGAATTTACCCGGAATTACTGGACCCAATCTCGAAATAAACCGGGACTCAATTTTGTTGACGCCACCCATTTTCCTAATTATTATTCATTTGTAAAAGATGGAATTTTCATCGTTTCCTGGGAAGCATCTTCTTCTGAAATTACTGCTGAAAACCTGCAGTGGATGAAAGAACAGTTCAGGACCAAAGAAGCAAAGGAGGCAAAGCTGAGATTCGTGATGGGCCATATGCCGCTATACAGCTCGGCCCAGGAACGCGATTCCAGGGGCAATGTTTTGGCAAATTCTGAAGAATTGAGAAGGCTACTAGAAGAGAACCTGGTACATACCTACATAAGCGGCCACCAGCACGCCTATTATCCGGCCAGAAGAGGCTCTTTGGAGCTGCTGAATACCGGTGCCGCAGGTACCGGAGAGAGATCCTGGCTTACAATGAATAAAAAACCAGTCAACACGGTCACGATAATGGATATTTTCCACGAAAGGGATACCATAGTTTACAGCACCTATATCATCAGGGAAAAAAATGCAGCAGATATGCAGATTTTTGATCAAAAGGAATTGCCCTCTGCAATGTTCGGAGTAAATGGGCATATGCTACGAAGGGATATTCTATCGGCCAGATCTGCAACCGGAAATCTTTCTGCAGTTAATATCCCGGGAGATTCAGATGACCAAGGAACCGGAACTGTTTCCGCTAAAATTGAAAAGGAAAATCTAATCATCTCTGGCAAATTTTCAGACCTCAAAGGGCCATTGGCTAAAAACAATCCTGTTGCTTTATATCTGGGAAGAAATACTGAAAGCGGGAAATTATTATCCGATTTAAAAGTTAGGGATAAGAAAAATTCCGGAACCTTTGATGGCAAAATTGAACTCACAGATGATCTGAGAGAATTTTTGTCTATCGGCGCTTTATATATGCAGATAAATACGGAAACCCATCCAAATGGAGCCCTTAGGGCGCAGATTTACCCCAAATCCAACCAAAGCCCTTCCGTGCCACAGATAGTCTCTCACAATAGTCGCAATGTATATGGAATTAGAGACCTTGAAGCTTTATACGAAGTGGAATGGGAAGCAGCACGGGATGAGGAGGGAGATTTCGTTTCCTTTACCTATCAGCTGGCAAAAGACGAGAATTTTAGGCAGCTTGTTTTTCAGAAAAAAACCGACAGAAATACAAATTTAAAAATGACCGAGCAGGTTTGGTTCAAATTTTTAGGAGATGCTCGTGAAG
>DATHWA010000219.1:0-3266 GCA_035461025.1 Gillisia sp.
CATAAAATAATTCAGAAAAGAATTTAATTTCCTTTTCACTATCATCATTCCGCAGGATCTCAAGCTCTATTAATTTCAGTTCAAAGAATTCCGGATTATTGATATTTTCAGGAACTGCAAGCTCAAAATATGGCTTATAAAAATCTTCCGGCACTTCCTTTACACATCCAAAATCAATAGCCACCAGGTTATCATTCTCATCGATTAAGAAGTTGCCCGGGTGCGGATCTGCGTGTACGGCTTTTAACTCATGCATCTGGAACATATAGAAGTCCCATAATGCCTGGCCAATTTTATTGGCCTTTTCCTGATCCTTATTTTCCTTAGCAAACTCGCTTAGATGTTTTCCATCCATCCAGTCCATGGTTATGATACGTTCACTGGAGAGTTCTTCATAATACTTAGGAAATCTAAGGTTTGGAATATGGGCACAAGCCTGGGAAATTTCCTTACTCTGTTTTACTTCCAAAATGTAATTTGTCTCTTCCAGCAGCTTATCCTCCACCTCCCTGAAATATCTTTCAGAATCTTTTCCCCGCAGGTTAAACATTCGCAGAGCAATAGGCTTTACCATTGCAAGATCTGAACTGATACTGTCTGCAACCCCCGGATATTGGATTTTCACAGCAAGTTTTTTCCCATCTTTTGTTGCGCGGTGTACCTGACCGATACTGGCCGCGTTGACCGATTGGGTTGCAAACGTATCAAATAGATCTTCAGGGTATTCTCCGTTATATTTTTTAAATGTTTTTCTTACTAGTGGAGCAGATAATGGGGGCACACTAAATTGTGCCAGAGAAAATTTCTCTACATATGCTCCCGGAAGTAAGCTTTTTTCCATAGAAAGCATTTGGGCGACTTTCAAGGCACTACCCTTCAGGCTTTTTAATCCGTCATAGATATCACTGGCATTATTTTCATCCAGTTCCTCCCTGCTAAAGTCTTTATCAAAAGCCTTTTTACTATAATATTTTATATAATTACCACCAACTTTGACCCCGGTTTGAACCATTTTCCCGGTTCTTCCCAGTTTCCCTGTAGGTATTTTATCTATTGTCTTCATAATTTTTTTTCAAGTTGTATGGCAAAGATTATTTTATTAAAAAGCCTCCCGATAAAAGTGAGTAGGGGCATTATTACCGGGGAGGCTCATAGGCAGGGCTCAAACATTACCCCATTTTTTCTTTCCATAAAAATTTCCCGAAGTCTACAACCCTTTCAAGGGGTGTATTGTCAAAAAGGTCAAATACGGTATTTACAGATTTTTCAATAGCCACATCTGTACTTTCAAACCTGGCAGAGTTGTCATCCATCCAGAATTTAAGCAGGAATAGGAATTGTATCCAGGTAGCTTCAGAAAAAACTGTCTCAGACTGCTTAAGGAATTTGGCAGCTTTCTCTTCATTATTTTCCCTAATTAACTCCTTGGCAAATCCTATGACCTGTCTTCTTAGACCTTTTAACTGATCAAGGTTTTTATTCACCTGTGGTTCCCGGGAGAGTATGAATAAAACATAGCTTCTATTCGCCGTAAGGTTTTCAAAAAAAGTATAGAAAAAAGTGAGAAGTTTTTCCCGGTTGGTAAAACTTTCAAATTCAGGACTTCTTTTGATCAGGTCCATTGAGTTTGAGAAAAATCGCTTCCAAACGTCTTTTTTAAGACCTTCAAAACTACCAAAGTGCTGGTAGAATTCATCTTCTGTAATACCTATATCCTTGCTGAATTTATAAATGCTTTTGGGCTCTCTGTCATTTTCAAGTACATAATCCATGTAAGAAGAGATGATCCCTTCAGCCGAAATCTTTTCGGTGGTAGATTTCACTTTCGCTGTTATTTTTTGATTCTCCATAATTTCCATTTCTTTTTCAAAGATACAACTGTTTAATCTTTTTCAATAATATTTAAACAAAATAATTTGTTAAAGATTTTTCCTCCCGGTATGAGAGTCAAAATGTTAGACGATACAGAGGTTTCTAACTTACACGTGTCAGTTTGTCAGCGCCGGAAGGACTTGGTATTTTTTTTGACTGTTATTAAGGACAACAAATAATTTAAATACTTAGAAATATATGGCAACCGGTAACATTAATGTATCTGTAGAGAATATTTTCCCTTTAATAAAAAAGTTTCTTTACAGTGACCACGAGATCTTCTTAAGGGAATTGATCTCTAATGCAACAGATGCAACCCTAAAGATGAAGCACATAACCACAATTGGTGAGACAGATGTGCCTTATGGTGATCCAAAGATTGAGGTTAAGATCAACAAAGAAAACAAGACCCTTCATGTCATTGACCAGGGAATTGGTATGACCAAAGAGGAGGTTGAAAAGTACATAAATGAAGTTGCTTTCTCGGGTGCAGAGGAATTCCTGGAAAAATATAAAGACTCTGCCAAAGACAGCGGAATTATAGGACATTTTGGATTAGGCTTCTATTCTGCATTTATGGTAGCTAACAAGGTTGAGATCCTAACCAAATCATATAAAGATGAACCGGCAGCCCACTGGGTTTGCGAGGGAACTACGCAATTCACGCTGGAAGAGGGAGATAAAAAAGATAGAGGTACAGAGATCATCTTACATATAAATGAGGATGATAAGGAATTTCTCAAAGAAAGCCGGATAAGGGAATTACTTGTTAAGTACAATAAGTTTATGCCGGTGCCCATTAAATTTGGAACTACAGAAGAGGAAATTGATCTACCAGAGGATGCACCGGAAGATGCAAAGCCGGAAACAAAGACGGTAGACAATATTATTAATAACCCTACCCCTGCATGGACGAAGCAGCCAACTGAGCTGGAAGATAAGGATTATAAAGATTTTTACAGGGAACTTTATCCTATGCAATTTGAAGATCCTTTGTTTCATATCCATCTGAACGTTGATTATCCCTTCAACTTAACAGGGATTCTTTATTTCCCAAAGATGACCCAGGATATGAATATCCAGAGGGATAAGATCCAGTTATATCAAAATCAGGTTTTTGTTACAGATAATGTAGAAGGAATAGTACCTGAATTCCTTACGATGCTACGCGGAGTTATAGACTCCCCGGATATTCCGCTAAACGTTTCCAGGTCTTACCTGCAGGCAGATGGTGCCGTGAAAAAAATCTCCAGCTACATTACCCGTAAGGTAGCAGATAAGTTGAAGTCCCTTTTCAATAACAACAGGGAAGATTTTGAGAAGAAGTGGAACGATATAAAGATCGTTATCGAATACGGAATGTTAAGCGAGGAGAAATTCTTCGAGAAGGCAGA
>DATHWA010000220.1:0-9743 GCA_035461025.1 Gillisia sp.
GAAAGGTTTTGAGCCGGCATAGCACTGTTATATTTAACTCCGTTAACTGTAATCTCACCGGTAAGCCCAAACTTAACAGCACCAATCGCCCTGTGAACATCTTCATTAAGATAATCTGAGTCTGCCAGAGGAGGGAAAACCGATGGTATCCCGGCACCTGTCGCCTGATGACAGGCAAGACAGCTTTGCGCATAGATAGCTTTACCTCTCTCCATTTTTTCTGAAGTAGATGCGGTTGCCTCAACAGGTATTGCACCCCCTGTACTCTCTCCATCAATTGGCATTTTTGCTTCAGGGTTATAAGGCTTCTCCTCTACTTTCCCGCTAAATATTTTTTTGTTTTCTTTTCCTTCGACTTTCAGAATTCCCAGTGCACCTTTATTAAATGCCCGGAAGATCGAGTGATCAACAAGAACTAACTCGCCGGGTACATCCACCTTAAATTCCACAATGGCAGCACCCCCTGCAGGAATAAGGGTTGTTTGCACATTTTCGTTTACCTGGCTCCCACCTTCAGCATATACCTTATCAAAGATCTCCCCTATCACGTGGAATGATGAGACCAGGTTAGGTCCACCATTTCCAACAAACAGGCGTACGGTTTCACCAACTTCTGCGTGAATCGCATTGTCCCCGGTAAGAGCACCTACACTTCCGTTAAATACCACATAATCTGGATTTTCATCTATTGCCTTTTGCATATCAAATGGCTGTAATCCCCTTTCACCGTGCTTACCTTCAGTATAAAAATCACCCTGCATGATATAGTATTCTTTATCTACAGGAGGAAGTCCTCCTGCCGGCTCCACCAGGATAAGACCGTACATCCCATTTGCTATATGCATCCCAACAGGAGCGGTAGCACAGTGGTATACATACAATCCGGGATTAAGTACCTTAAAATTAAAGACAGCTTCACGGCCGGGTGCTACAAAAGAAGATTCTGCACCTCCACCAGGGCCTGTAACTGCATGCAGATCTATGTTGTGAGGTAATTTACTGTCCGGGTGGTTCTTTAAATGAAATTCTATTTCATCTCCTACCCTTGCTCTAATGAAAGTACCGGGTACGGTTCCGTCAAAAGTCCAGTAAACATAACTTACCCCATTTGCCATTTCCATTTCCTTCTCTACTACTTCCATATTGACTATTAGTTTGGTAGCCGCCCTGTTACCTACCGGTCTTGGAACCATAGGAGGTGCTGTGAGAGTGGCCTCCATCTCCCCAAAGACCTTCATTTGTTCGGGATTTTCCTTTGCAGCTGCTACTTTTTCACAGGAGGAAAGAAGACCTGCACTAAGTGCAGCCATAAAGAAGAGGATAACATACCATCCAGATTGGTTTTTATTGTTGTTTTTCATAACCAGAATATTTAAAGTTTCTCCTTCAAATGTCTGGAACAACTTCAAGTTAGAACATGACCCTAATCATAAACAGCCTTTTTATCAGGATTTTACGATTAATTAAAAACCTGATCAAGATCATATTTCTGGAAAGGCTCTCATATTAGTTTTGTTCCCGGAAAATTTATTTCTATGAGTGTTATATATGTGTTACTAACCATAAGTATTATAGTTGCGATAATATTTTTTATCGCATTTATAGTGGCTGTAAGAAACGGGCAGTTTGATGATGATTATACGCCTTCTGTGCGCATACTGTTTGAGGATGAACTCGTTAAGGACAAAAAATCCAAATCTCTAAACAATTAATAAATAAACAAATTAAACTAAGTATGGAATTGCAGCAGTTCTATTACGATAATAAGATCGTAAAAAACTTCATCTATGCCACAATCTTTTGGGGAGTAGTGGGGATGAGTGTTGGGCTATTATTAGCTTTTTTATTTTTATTCCCTAATCTTACAGATGGGATCTCCTGGCTAAGTTTTGGAAGGCTAAGACCATTACACACCAATGCGGTGATTTTCGCCTTTGTTGGTAATGCAATTTTTGCCGGAGTTTATTACTCTACCCAAAGGCTTTTAAAAGCCCGTATGTATAGTGATAAACTTAGTAAAATTAATTTCTGGGGCTGGCAGGCGATTATTGTAGCTGCTGCGATCACCCTTCCACTGGGAATTACCAGCTCCAAGGAATATGCTGAACTTGAATGGCCGTTGGACATAGCCATTGCGGTGGTTTGGATTGTTTTTGGCTGGAATCTTATCGCTACTATCTTTAAAAGAAGGCAGCGGCACATGTATGTTGCAATCTGGTTTTACCTGGCAACTTTTGTAACTGTAGCCGTACTTCACATTTTCAACAGTCTTGCCTTACCAGTAGGACTTTTTAAAAGTTACTCTGCCTATGCAGGAGTACAGGATGCCCTTGTACAGTGGTGGTATGGACATAACGCAGTGGCGTTTTTCTTAACTACCCCTTTCCTGGGTCTTATGTATTATTTTGTACCTAAGGCTGCAAACAGACCGGTTTACTCTTATAAATTATCTATTATCCACTTCTGGTCCCTCATCTTTATTTATATCTGGGCAGGACCTCACCATTTATTGTATTCTGCTTTGCCGGACTGGGCACAAAACCTTGGAGTTGCTTTCTCTGTAATGCTTTTAATGCCATCCTGGGGTGGTATGATAAACGGACTTTTAACCCTGCGCGGTGCCTGGGATAAAGTAAAAGCAGATCCAGTACTTAAATTTTTCGTGGTTGCCATTACTGGTTACGGGATGGCAACATTTGAAGGGCCAATGCTATCCCTTAAAAATGTAAATGCCATAGCACACTTTAGCGACTGGGTTATTGCTCACGTACACGTAGGCGCACTGGCCTGGAACGGTTTCCTAACATTTGGTATGATCTACTGGTTGATTCCAAGAATGTTTAAAACAAAGTTATATTCTGTTAAGCTTGCCAATATGCATTTTTGGTCCGGTACCCTGGGTATCATCATCTATGCAATGCCTATGTATGTTGCAGGATTTGTACAGGCATCGATGTGGAAGCAGTTTAACCCGGACGGAACCCTAACTTATGGAAACTTCCTTGAAACGGTTACTGAAATAATTCCAATGTACTGGATGAGGGCTATTGGAGGAAGTTTATTTATCCTTGGTATGTTCATCCTGGTATATAACATCTATAAAACTATAAGGCAGGGATCTGAAGTTACAGATGAACTGGCTGAAGCAGCGCCTTTACAAAAGTTATCAGGTAAAAGACTTGTAGGAGAAGGTTTCCACACCTGGTTGGAACGCAAACCGGTACAGTTAACCATTCTTGCAACTATTGCAATCCTGATAGGAGGTATTGTTCAAATTGTGCCAACCATTCTTGTAAAATCCAATATTCCTACTATTTCCAGTGTGAAACCATATACACCTTTGGAGCTGGAAGGAAGGGATATTTATATCCGGGAAAGCTGCGTCTCCTGTCACTCCCAAATGGTGCGCCCATTTAGAAGTGAAGTTGAAAGATACGGGGAATATTCCAAGGCCGGAGAATATGTGTATGACCACCCCTTCTTATGGGGAAGCAAAAGAACCGGTCCGGATCTTATGAGGATTGGAGGCAAGTATTCAGATAACTGGCACTTCAACCATATGTATGATCCACAAAGCACCTCTGCGGGATCCATTATGCCGGGCTATAAATGGCTTATCACAGATGAGCATGACCGTTCCAAAACCCAGAAAAAAATGGAAGTAATGGTAAAGCTGGGTGTGCCTTATAGCCAGGAAGAAATAGAAAACGCATATGCTTCTATGGATGCCCAGGCGTTACAAATTGAGAAAAACCTCTATAATGATCCCGATTTTGTACGAACCTATGAGGCAGAGAAAAATTATGCCCTGGAAAATGGTCAGGATTTCGTGGAAATGAGGAACAGGGAGATCATTGCACTTATTGCTTATATGCAGCGCCTGGGAACCGATATTAAGGTCAAGGATCCGGAAGTAACAACCACAACTGTAAAATAACTAGCTATGTTCAAATTTGTAAAAGGCCATATGGAGACCATTGCGGGAGTTGAAATCTTCCCCATTATCTCCCTGCTTATCTTCTTTTTATTCTTTGTAGGACTTTTCTGGTGGGTATTTACTGCCAAAAAAGAATACATAAAAAATATGGAGGAAATCCCTCTGGAACCTGAAAACGACCAAACATTATGAGAAATTTGATCCCCGCCTGGTTAAGGGTTACTGTAATTTTCCTTGCCATAGTATGGCTGGCAGAATATTTTATTGAAACTGAAAGTGGATGGGCAATAATAGAATATCCCATTCTTCAATTAACATTGCTGGTTGCACTTCTCTTTCTTATATCTGCTGAAGTTATTTTAAGTGCAATTGAAAATACTCTTTTCCAAACTCTTGATGCTGAAGCAAAGGAACGCTATATGCGTGCAAGACAGGAGCGTATTGAAAAATATAGCCTGAATGCCTGGATGAAGAAAACATTTGGCTCCCGGCCGGAGCAGGAAGAACGCGACCTGGAGCTGGACCATAATTATGACGGCATTAAGGAGCTGGATAATAAGCTTCCAACATGGTGGCTTTATTCCTTTTATGCATCCATCATCTTTGCTGCCGGATATATGGTATATTATCATGTGCTGGATGGCGATAACCAGGTAAGAGAGTTTGAAAACGAGATGGCCGCCGCAGCAATCGCCCTTGAAGAATACAAAAAAAATGCCCCGGATCTTATAGATGCAGAATCTGTTGTAGTCCTAACTGAGGCTGCCGATATTGAAAAAGGGAATTCACTTTACCAAATGAATTGTATGGCATGTCATGCTGCAGATGGCGGAGGTGGTATAGGCCCAAACCTGGTAGATGATCACTGGATTCTGGGTGGTGGGGTCAAAGAGATCTTTGCAACTATAAGTGAGGGAGGTCGTTCCGGAAAAGGTATGATAGCCTGGAAGTCTACTATGAGTCCGTTGGAAATTCAGCAGGTATCCAGCTATATAATTAGCCTTAAAGGCACCACCCCGGCCAACCCAAAAGAACCGGAAGGCGAAATGTGGACAGCAGAATAACCGAGTAAAAGAAAAAGTTTAATGGAGCAGGTAAGTTACAGGGACAGAATAGCCACAGCAACCGAGGAAGGTAAAAGAGCCTGGGTTTATCCAAAAAAGCCTGAAGGCTGGTTCTATAAGCAACGTACCCGGCTAACATACCTGCTCCTTATATTCCTTATAGCCAGCCCGTTTATACATATCAATGGGAACCAATTTATGATGTTCAACTTTCTTGAAAGAGAGTTTAACGTTTTTGGCCTTCCATTCTGGCCGCAGGATTTCTACCTTGGGGTAACAGCAATGATCATCGCTGTTATTTTCGTCACTTTATTCACAGTTGCTTTTGGCCGAATATTCTGTGGCTGGATATGCCCCCAAACCATTTTTATGGAAATGGTCTTCAGGAAAATAGAATACTGGATAGAAGGCGATCGGGGAGCACAAATAAGACTGGATAAACAGGAGTGGGATTCAGAAAAAATTAGGAAAAAGGGTTTTAAATGGCTCCTCTTTTTCTTGATTTCATTTCTTATTGCCAACGTGTTCCTGGCTTATCTCATTGGAAGTAAAAAATTGCTGCTATATGTAGAGACAGGTCCGCTGGAAAACCTCAGCACATTTGTAGCATTGCTCATTTTTACAGGAGTCTTCTATTTTATTTTTGCCTGGTTCAGGGAACAGGTTTGCACTATAGCCTGTCCTTACGGGCGCCTGCAGGGTGTTCTTTTGGACAAAAGCTCTGTGGTTGTCGCTTATAACAACAAGCGAGGGGAAAGGGAGCTAGGTAGGTCCAGGTTTAAAAAGAACGAGAACCGCCAGGAATTAGGCAAAGGCGATTGTATAGACTGTTTCCAATGTGTAAATGTTTGCCCAACCGGAATTGATATTCGCAACGGGACGCAACTGGAATGTATCAATTGCACTGCCTGTATAGATGCCTGCGATGCTATAATGGAAAAAGTAGATCTTCCAAAAGGTCTTATTGGTTTCTATTCTGAAGAAAATATTGAGAAACAGGAGAAATTCAAGTTCACACCAAGAATGAAAGGTTTTGCTGCCATTTTGGTTGTACTGGTTGGGCTGCTCTCCGGAATGCTGTTCCTAAGAAATGATGTTGAAGCCACTATCCTGAGATTGCCCGGGAATTTATACGAGCAGCAGGCAGATAATATGATTAGAAATGTTTACACCTTTAAATTGATTAACAAAACCACAGGTACATTTGAAGATGTACATTTTAAACTATTGTCCCATAAAGGCAGCATTGAATCTGTTACCCACGGAAATATTTTAATTCCGGAAAAAAGTTTAGCTGAAGGTTCCCTGTTCATCAACCTCCACCTCGCGAGCTTAAAGGGTGAAAAAGAACAAATAGAGATTGGGGTTTACAGCGGGGATAAGTTAATTGAAACAACGAAAACAAATTTCATGGGGCCAAGGAGCTTTAGATAACTTAATAAAAGAATACAGATGGTATTAAAAGAAATTATTAAAGAGCTGAAAACCTCAAAAAACCCTGTTTATAAAATGCTGCGTAAAGGCGAAAACTCCCATATCCTCGCAATTGGTTTTAATAAAGATATGTTGCTTAAAAAACACAAGAGCGATATCCCCGCAAGGATACTGGTTATAAAGGGTGAAGTTGTTTACAACAGTGACAATGTTTCCGCAACCCTGGGACTATATAATGAGTACGAGATCCCTGTGGGAGAATCTCACTGGGTAACGGCAAATGAGGACAGCATGATGCTGGTGATGAAAGGCAATTAAAATTGCAGATAAATTGGTAAAAATCTAATTCAGGATAAAATGAAAATAAATTGGGGTACATCCATTGTGTTGGCGATAATGAGCTTTATGACCTTTATTCTTTACCTGGTCATTACGATGACCACGAATCAGGAATTCACTCACGATCTGGTAACTGAAGAATATTACAAACAGGAATTGACATTCCAGGATCAGCTGGACAGAGAAACAAATTCTAAGAACCTTACAACGAACATTGCCGTTGAAAAGGTAGAAGAGGGAATGCTTGTTACTTTTCCGGCAGACCTTGAACTTTCAGATATTAAAGGATCTATCTTTATGTACAGACCTTCCAACAAAGAGCAGGACTTTACGATCCCTGTTGAGTTATTGGCTCACGAAATACTTATTCCCGGAAAGCACCTGGAAAGTGGCAGGTGGAATATTGAAATTAGCTGGACCTACGGGAAAGAATCTTATTATTTCAAAAAAGAATTCACCTACTAATGTTATACACCGCACTACTTTTGGGTTTACTTGGAAGTTTTCATTGCGTGGGCATGTGCGGGCCCATTGCATTTATGCTTCCGGTAGACAGGAATAATAAACTAAAAAAGATATTTCAAATCTTTCTTTACCATATAGGCAGGCTGTTGGCCTATAGCAGTATTGGTCTTGCCTTTGGACTGGTAGGAAAAAGTTTCAACCTTTTTGGATTCCAGCAACAGCTATCCATTTTTATTGGGGCGCTTATGATTTTGGTGATCATACTGCCAGTCCTGGGAGTCCAAAAGCTTAATTTCGCAGGACCACTTACAATGTTTATAGGAAGAATAAAATCTTCATTAGGCGCAGCTTTTAAAAAGAAAACGGCAGACACTTTTCTTAGTATTGGATTTTTGAATGGTTTCCTGCCCTGCGGATTGGTTTATATGGCTGTTTTTGGTGCTGTAGCCACAGGAGATATTTTTGAGGGAAGTATTTATATGCTACTATTTGGAATTGGCACTATTCCTCTTATGACCACGGCCGTTTATTTTAGCAATCTTCTTACCCCCTCCCTGCGCCTACGTATACGAAAACTTATCCCTGCATTTGTGGTAATTATTGGCCTGCTATTTATCTTACGCGGGCTGGGCCTTGGAATTCCTTACGTTTCTCCTTCCCCGGTTACAGATCTAGTGACTGCAGAGGCCTCCTGCCATTAATTTAATTTTCTAACCGTTTTTTCTACCTGGTGCTTTCCTGTAAGATCATTCCTTCTCTTATTATATATTCTTTCTCCATTATTTTCTCTCAAAGTTCAATTATTACCTCTGCATGCCTTCTTAAAATATTTTTTTATAATACTAAGTAGGAACCGGATAAAAACACATCAATGAAAACGTTGTAGTTGGAATATTGCGGAAAACCCCCAGCCTGCGTGAGTTTACTTTTCACTAAAATGCTTCAAAACCTGATAGCCGTCATAAATCCTACGCTACTTCTCGTGTAATTTTACATCAAATTAAAAACGTAAGTCATGAACACTCTAAAAAATTTAAAACTTGTACTTGGAAGCATATTAGTAATGGTAGTTACTACTCAAATTTCAGTAGCTCAAACTTATAATTTGAATAACGGCGCTTCCACATTGAAAGTCGAAGGAACCTCAAACGTTCACGACTGGGAGATCGAAGCTAAGGACCAAAAAGGAAAATTGGTTGCTGAACTTGATAATGGACAACTGGTAAAAATTAGCCAGCTTGAATTCACCGTGGTTGCAGAAAGCCTTAAGAGTGGAAAATCCGGAATGGACAAGAATACTTACAAAGCTTTAAGGACAGATAAGAACAAGCAGATCATTTACAAGATGACAAAGGTTAATAATATTGACTGTGTAACTACAGGAAACTGTAAGGTAACCACCAGCGGAACATTAAATATTGCAGGATCTTCAAGACCAATTGACATTACTTTTGACGCAAAAGTAAGTGGAGACAAGATCACCTTAACAGGCAGTAAGGAGTTAATAATGAGCGACTTTAAAGTAGACCCTCCAACTGCAATGTTTGGCACCATCACTACAGGTGATAAAGTAAACATAAAATTCCAATCAACTTTTTCAAAATAATTATTCTCAACAATTAATTCAATCCAAAATGAAAAACTCAATTAAATATTTCGGTATAGTACTATTAGTACTGTTTGGCTTCCAGGTTCAGGCGCAGCAACGTGACCTTGATAACTTCCGGCCACTTGACCAACGCGGCATCAATATTTTTGAAGCCCCAAAAGATACCATAAGCACTTTTGATGGTGTTAGGGTAAGAGTAGGTGGAGCTTCCACCATCCAGTTCCAGGGTTTAAGTCACAAATCAACAGGCAACTGGACAAATGATGCAGGAGAAAGATTAAGCCTTATTGAAATAGGAAGTAACTTTAACCTGCCAACGGCCAACCTGGATCTTGATGTACAATTATTCAGTGGAGTGAGAATGCACTTAAGAACTTACCTTTCTTCACGTCACCACCCGGAGCCTTATGTAAAAGATGGTTATATCCAAATTGACGCACTTGATTTTATTTCTCCCGGCTTTATGGAGGATGTAATGAATCACGTAACAGTAAAGATTGGTCATATGGAGCAAAACTATGGTGATGCTCACTTTAGAAGAACAGATAACGCGCAGGCTATTTACAACCCATTTGTTGGTAACCTAATAATGGACGCCTTCACTACAGAAGTAGGAGCTGAAGTTTACTATAGACACAGCGGTTTCCTTGTAATGGGAGGTGCTACTAACGGTAAATTAAACCAGAGTGTTGCGAACCCATCTGCAAATGGTGTATCCTGGCTTGGAAAAATAGGATATGACAACTTTGACTTCGCGAGCCCGGATGATCTTAGATTTAGATTAACAGGTTCTGTATATCACACCAATCAGGTTGCTAACTCCTTCCTTTATGTAGCAGACCGTGCTGGATCAAGAAACTATCAGGTAATGGAACAAGTAGGATCAAGCCCTGTA
>DATHWA010000221.1:0-9740 GCA_035461025.1 Gillisia sp.
AGTAGAAAAGCTCTTCAATAATTATTATACACTTCTCCAATTTTTACTGCACAGGAATTTATTTTTCTAGTTTTCCTAAACATTTTCATTAATAATAATCTGTATATTAGACATGTAATGTAATATTTTTCAATAATAGTAAGCATCCTATTACTGGAAAACAAGACCCTCCAACCCTGGAAATTCCTCCCACAGCAAAAAGAGTTCTTTTTGTATTCAGGGTAAATTTGAAAGTTATCCATTAGAATAATACAACTACTCAACTAAACGAAGTACCGGCTGTAAAACTTTACAAACTCACTTGATATATTCCTTATCACAAAGATTTGTATGGTACGGCTATGGTCAAAATGGTAAATGAGCACAATTCAAAAGCACGACCCTGCTATAATAAATGAGGTCCTCTCTTACACCAGGATTGAGATCCAAAAGGAGATAAAAAGGTATATTGAAGCTAAACAAATGGAGAAAGATGCCTATTCTCCCCTTTACGATCTCTCTCTGGATTACCCTCTAAGAAAGGGCAAAATGCTGCGCCCGGCTCTTTGCATTAGCATGTCAAGGGCAGTGGGAGGCTTAGGCGAAAGTGCTGTTACTATTGCCGCAGCTCTGGAATTATACCATAATGCATTTTTGATCAAGGATGATTTTGAAGATGAATCTGATACCCGGCGAGGGTCTGATACGCTTTATAGAAAATTGGGAATACCACGTGCAATGAATGTTGGGGATGCCACGAACGTCCTGGCAGTGGGAATGATCATGGAAAACCTTTCCATTCTTGGGGTGGGAAAAACCCTGCACATCTTACAGGAGATTGAACTTATGGCGCGCCAGTCCGTTGAAGGGCAAGCCATGGAACTGGACTGGAGACATTTTCACACCTATGGGTTAGGAGATGAAAATTATGCTACGATGTGTGTAAAGAAAACGTGTTGGTACACCTTTATGTCTCCGGGTAGAATAGGTTTAATTTCGGGAAGTTCTCCTTTAAAAACGGCAAACCTCAACACTGCACTCGCTTCTGTTTCAAAAATGGCTATGAACCTGGGACTTGCCTTCCAAATCCAGGATGATATCCTGAATATTGAAGGCTCTTTCAAGAATTACGGGAAAGAAACAGCAGGTGATCTATTAGAGGGAAAACGCACTATACTACTAAACCATGTTCTCAATCATAGTGAATCTAAAGATAAAATAGTAGATATAATCAATAAGGAAAGGAAACACAAATCTGAAGCTGATGTAGATTTTATTTTACGGGAGATGCAGAAATGCGGCAGTATAGATTATGCAAAAAATCTTGCCGGAGAATATGCCTTAAAAGCTGAAAAATCCCTTGAAAAAATAGAATTTCTACAATCCTACTCCCCTATCCGGCCAGAAGAAAAGTGGAAATGTGAAACAGCAGACAGACGCTTTATTAAGGAAGTTATAAACTATGTTATTCAAAGAAACCATTAATAAGAAAATCAATAGTTAACCAAAATTTTACAATTATGGCAAAGAAATCTACAACCGGAAAAAATTCAGGAAGCAATGCAAATAAAGCTTCAGAGGAAAAAAAAGCTTCTAAAAACCAATCAGCAAAAAAGGATGATGAGAAGGTTTCAAACGAAAATGCTTCCAAAGAAACCACCTCAGATTCAAGAAAGACTGAAAAAGCCACTGCAGAAAAGAAATTTGCTTCTAAGACTAATGTTTCCAAATCTTCTGCTGAAAGAAAGGATAGTGGGACTAAGGAGGAAGGCAAATCACCATCTGGTATTCTGGAATATATAAGTTTTAATGCTCGCCCGGGTAAAATTCTTATTTTACGACTTTTTGTAAAGAACAGCCAGTTTATTCCTATGCTGGTAAGGCTTAGCGTAGACGACTGGGTCTCCGGGGACGGAATGATTTATACTACGCATAACAGAATTGAGCCCGGTTATTTATACATTCTCCAGGAAGGGGAAGCAGCGGCGACCGTGTCTTTATTGGTGCCGGAAAATATCGAGGAAGGACAAACCCTTAGGAGCAACCTGCGATTTCCGGGCGCAAACGAACTGCCGTTGCCTATAAAAGTTACGGCGCTTTCCCCTGCCGGGGGAGATAACCAACCCGAAGAAAAGAGCTTTAATATAAGCTTGCCCTTCGGAAAAGTCAAGGAAGAGAATGAAGAAACCAGAAACGAGGAACGAATCTCCGTGGCGGTTTATCAATTAGTTAGCGGACTTTCTAACCTAAGTGGTCTGCCTTCGCAATGGCTTTTTGCTGAGGGCCTTGTTTTGATATGTATGGAAGGTGAAAGGCTATCAAAGGAAAAGGAAGGTATTTCTCTTTTTAGCAGAATTAGCAGAACCAGGCTCTTTAAAAATCTCACTCTGGCTTTAACTACTGCAAGATTCCCACAATGGATTTCTGGCAGCATCGTTTCCTCTTCAAGTCTGCATGCAGCAATGGGCGGTCAATCTGGTCAGGGCAGGATCGTATACATTTGGCTTAAATGGTTATTTGGGATAGCAGACACAGATATTGAGGACAATGATCTAAAGGCAAATTTTCCCGATTTACCCAAAGCAAATTTAGAAGAAGCTGTAGCAAGGTATGGAAGTGAAGCCCAGTTATGGGCCGGATATATGTTACTTGGCTTATCATCCATTTCACCCAAATTAAAATCTTTGATCGAAAAGATAGCGCAAAATGTGCCCCGGGAAGATGGAAAACAAAATAAAAATCCAAAAAGTATAGATGATATTCTCAATGAGAACGGTCCTTTAACAAGGTAATTTATGCTTTACGAAATAAATGACGCATTGGCGGTAGATAGACTCGAGGGGTTAAGGATTCCTTTTGAGAACTGGAATTGCCCTACCGACTGGAAAGACTGGTATCACTATATTCTTTTGGATCCTCAAAGCGGTAATAAAATACTGGTGAATGTATCTCTAAGCAATAAACCGGGTGGGGGTGAAATACAGGTTTCTGTCATAATTCAATTACGCCGTACACGTTCTGAATATGACACCTATGCAGAAGTAAGAAGTGTTCCATGGGAAAACGGAATGGTAAAGCGTTCTCCTTTATTGATAAAAACTTCAAATACTTTGCTGGAGATCAAAAATGGCATAAGCCGTATTATGTTTGCCGGAAAAAATTCAGACATTGAATTAGAATTTTCTGCTAAGGCCAACAGTGTGCCTTTTCTTATAGAGGAGCAAACAAGGTTTGGCAGCGGATTCATTGGCTGGGGGTTTATTCCTAATATGGTTGTTAACGGTTCTTTCAAAGTGTGTAGAACCGTCTATAAATTAACTCCCTCCTGGCACTGCTACCATGATAGGAATTTTGGTCGCTTTAGATGGGGAGAAGATATTGGATGGGAGTGGTTTGTTGCTACTTTAAAAGATGATAAGGGTACGGGCTGGCAAGCTGTATTTGATGTGAGGTCCAATAAGGACCATACCCACCGGGGCTTTCAATATATTTTTCTTTTTAGGGATAATAAACTGAAAAAGGTCTTTGTAGGAAATACGCTTCAATTAACCTGGAACCGTAGCCCCCAAACAAGGACTCCGTTACGAATGCCCGGTAATATGGCCACTGTAATGGCAGGCCGTGTTGCAGCTCAAATCGACTCAATAATACTTACTGCCCGGGATGACCGGGATCACATAAAGATAACTTTGCAAACCGAAAAGGCATTTGAACTTATAGTGCCGGATCATAAAATACGACAATATACAGTGATGGAGGAAATTTCCGGGAAAGCCATTCTCGAGACTCATCTGGGCGGGAAGAATGTTAAATCAAAAGGACAGTTTTATGCCGAATTCGTTAGATAATAATACAAGACAATTGATTTTCTATTTTCATAATTTTATAGAGATTATGAGGAGAGACCAATCCCATACCTGGTTTCTACTGGTAAAGGCTGTGAATGGGAAATCTGCCATCATTGGCCTGGATGATGTATTCCTATCTCTAACAGCGCATGGGGCGCCCGATCTACAAGTGATAATAAAAAGTGCATTAAAGACTGAGAATCCAAATTTTTACACCAGAGGACAGGTTTTAAGAAATATAATTTCAGGAAAATACCTTCTTGATAAAGCAATAAATGAAGGGCATATTTATGTACGGGGAGATATCAATGAGCTGCTGGAAATGTATAATCTAGTGTTAAATGCCCTGCTGGACGGAAATGTCAACGGGGATTTTCTCACTCTGTGGCTGGATTTTGTAAATAACTGGAAACCCGAAGATGCAAAAAATAATTGCTGGAGATTGGAAGACCAACTTCCGGTTTTTGATGTTGATACCTTTATCTAAGTCTATTTTTATTAAAAATTATTAAAGCGTTTTTTAATGCTGAATAAAAAGTTAACCTCCCTGTAATTAAATTTCCTTCATACACCTCCATATCTGAATAACAACTATTTTAAATCTTTCAAAAACGTTAGTGCAAAAGTGGCTCTAGCGATCATCTCCAGGATAAGCACAACCTACCTACCAACCAATCATTAATGATAGCTGACAAATATCATATATTATAAGCCCCAAAATTCTTATTTTCAATACTTTATAAATGTGTCAGGAAATCTTTAAAACCATGTTTTACGACAGAAAAGAAGCGGGAGAATTGCTTGCGGCTGCACTTAGAAAGTACCGGGATCTGGATCCGGTTATTCTGGCCATCCCGAGAGGCGGGGTGCCGGTGGGTTATGAGGTGGCAAAAATTTTAAACGCTCCCCTGGACGTGGTTATTACCAAGAAAATTGGGCATCCTGTAAATAGTGAATATGCCATTGGGGCCCTTGGGCTAAATGGTTATTCTCTAAATGAGACTTCCAGGGGCATCTCTCAGGATTATATTTCAAATGAAATTCTCAGAATTCGGAAAATCCTTGAAGAGAAAAATAAAAAGTACCATAAAGAATTTCCGGCTATTGATATTTTCGACCGATGGATCATCCTGGTAGATGATGGCGTGGCGACTGGAAGCACCATCTTAGTAACTGCAGATCTTTTGGCAAAGCAATCACCGGCCGGAATAATTGTGGCCACCCCGGTGGCCCCTGAGGAAGCCGTAAGAAAAATGGAAGAAAATCCTTCCATCAACGAAGTGGTTTGTCTTGATACCCCCCATTACTTTAGAGGGGTAGGGCAATTCTATGAAAATTTTGATCCTGTAGAAGATTCAGAAGCCATTGAACTGCTCCTTAAGGCAAATGCAGCTGAAAAATAATATCACACCACTAAATGTTCCAAGCAACAAGCACCAAGAACCAAATTCCAAGAACCCAGAACCACAAGAATCAAGAAACAAGAATCAAGAGACAAGAATCAAGAGACAATAAAGGCAAAAAGTACAGACGTACTATTTTGCGTCTCAACAGATCAACAAAAAACTTTCTTCTGGACTACAAAACAACATACAACCAATTACCCGTTTAGCCATCTATTTCCGCTCGCCACTTTTTTTCAACCTACAACCTACTACTTCTTAACCCCAACACGGGATCATTCAGCTCACCGGCTCCTCTTCCTCTTCTGCCTTCTTAATGTTTTTTATTCCTTTCAAAAGAGCATCGGGATTAAAGGATATGCTGTCAATTCCGGCCTTCACAAGGAATGATGCAAACTCCGGAAAATCACTGGGAGCCTGCCCGCAAAGACCTATTTTCTTCCCGGCTTTATTTGCCTTTTCAATGGCCAGAGCAATCATTTGTTTTGGTGCTTCATTGTTTTCATCAAACAGGGAGCTTATCAACTGTGAATCCCGGTCAATTCCCAGGGTGAGTTGGGTAAGGTCGTTGGAACCTATGGAGAATCCGTCAAAGACTTTGGCGAATTCCTCAAGCAGAAGTACGTTACTCGGTATCTCCACCATCACGTAGATCTCGGTACCATTTTCTCCGCGTTTTAATCCGTTTTCGGCCATTAGGCTGACTACCTTTTTACCTTCATCCACGGTGCGGCAAAATGGGATCATAAGCTTAACATTGTCAAGCCCCATTTCTTCCCTTACCTTTTTTAGAGCCTTACATTCCAGAAGGAATCCATCCCGGTACAGGTCGTGATAATATCGGGAGGCACCCCTGAAGCCCAGCATCGGGTTTTCTTCTTCGGGTTCAAATTGTTTCCCGCCAATCAAATTTGCATATTCATTGGTCTTAAAATCACTCATACGCACAATAACCTCCTTAGGATAGAAAGCCGCTGCCATTGAGGCAATACCCTGGGATAATTGATCTACGAAGTATTCTTCTTTTTTTGAATAATTCCTGGTTAGTTCACTAATAACTTTTTTAGCCTCCAGGTCCTTTAATTCGTCAAATTTTATAAGGGCCATAGGATGTACTTTTACCATATGGGTTATAATAAATTCCATTCTAAGAAGGCCAACCCCGTTATTAGGATAAAAGGAGAGCTGGAATGCTCTTTCAGGATCGGCAAGAATGAGCTTGGCCTGCGTGTTTGGCATTGTAATCTCTCCAAAATCGATCTCCTGTGTCTCATATTTTAGTTCCCCCTGGTAGACAAATCCGGTTTGTCCTTCCACACAGGAGACAGTGATCATTTCCCCATCCCTAATGCTACGGGTTGCAAAACCTGAGCCCACTACTGCAGGAACACCCAGTTCCCGTGCAACTATAGCAGCGTGGCTTGTGCGTCCTCCGCGATCTGTAACGACCCCGGCAACCTTTTTGAGAAGAGGATCCCAGTCCGGGCTGGTGGTTTCCGTTACCAAAATATCACCCTTTCTTAGTTTATTTGCCTCCCGGGGAGATTCCAAAATACGGGCAGGGCCTACCGCGATCTTAGAGCCAATGGCATTTCCTTTTGCGAGGACTTTACCCTTCTCCAAAAGTTTATACTGCAATTGCAGCTCCTCCTTAGCAGTGGTATGCACAGTTTCAGGTCTCGCCTGAATAATAAAAAGTTCATTGGAAATCCCATCTTTAGCCCATTCAATATCCATAGGCTTTTCGTAATGTTTCTCAATCTCAAGCGCCCATTTAGCCAGATCAAGAATTTCCCGGTCGCTTAAAACGAATTGTTCCTGCTTTTTAAGCTCGGTGTCCATATTCATTGTAGAGGCATGCCCGTTTGATCCTGCATATACCATGGTTTTCTCTTTAGCTCCCAGTTTTTTCTGAATGATCGCCATCTTTTCCTTTACAAGGGTTGGTTTGAAAACATAAAATTCATCCGGGTTCACTGTTCCCTGGACTATATTTTCGCCAAGCCCCCAAACCCCTGCTAAGTGGATCACATCCCTGAAACCTGTTTCAGGATCTATAGTAAATCCCACTCCGGAACAGCCACAATCTGATCGAACCATTTTTTGTACCCCGACTGAGAGAGCTACCTCCCTATGTTCAAAATCCTTGTCTTCCCTGTATTTTATGGCCCTGTTTGTATATAGGGAGGCAAAACAATTCTTCACCGCCCTTAGCAAAGCTTCCTCGCCGGAAATATTGAGAAAGGAATCATGCTGGCCCGCAAAGCTAGCTTCCGGAAGATCTTCAGCCGTGGCACTGCTTCTCACAGCCACCTCTCTTTCCTTTTCTCCGCACAATTCTCTGTAGGCCTGTCTTATCGCCCGCTTAAGATCTTCGGAAAAATTCCCATTTAAAATGAGTTCCCTGGCCTGTTCCCCGTTTTTATTAAGATTAGAATAATCTTCCCTGTCTAAATCCCTCATTAGTCTCTCTAGTTTTTCATCCAGTTCATTTTCCTTCAGAAAACTTCTGAAAGCTTCAGCAGTAGTTGCAAAACCATCGGGGATCCTCACTCCATGGGATACCAGGTCATTGAACATTTCCCCGAGGGAAGCATTTTTTCCTCCCACCAAAGAAACGTCCTTCATACTAATCTCTCTAAATTTCCTTATAAGCTTATCCATAACAGCTGCATTTAATAATTAATATTAACCGCGGTGGCACTCCTTATTAAAAAAAGACACCAAAGATTAAAAGGAGGACGGTCTTAATGATTTTACTGATTCTGAAGTGATGGAAACCGGGATAGAAAATCCACAGGAAATCCCAGAATTTTGCAGGAACAGAGCCTCCATTCTTCCTCATATTTTATCTAACTAAAATACGACCTGTAACTATCTAATAATATGATATTTATCAATGAGCCCTGATTTTTAAAGAATTATTTTAGTAGAACGGGATCCTTTCTCTGTGGTAAAAATATGTGCATTACGGAGTACAATCCTTTCTAAGAATCTTGAATAGAAAATAAAACTGTTAATAATGAAAGCGATGTTGCTGAAAAAAGTAACAAATATGGATGAGTACAACGAGCCGTTGATCTTATCTGAAGTACCAAGACCTGAGCCCGGGAATAAAGAAGTTCTCATCCGGCTAAGCGTTTGCGGGGTTTGCCATACTGAAATAGATGAGATTGAGGGTAGAGCGATGCCTTCTTTTTTTCCAATCATTCCCGGACATCAGGGAGTTGGGATTATTGAACAATGCGGGAGCGGATGTACAAAATTCAAACCCGGGGACAGGGTTGGGGTTGCATGGATCTTTTCAGCCTGCGGAAAATGTCAATTTTGCAGGAGCAATTTGGAAAATTTATGTGAAAATTTCAAGGCCACAGGAAGAGACGCTAATGGAGCTTATGCTGAATACATTAGCATTGGCGAAGATTTCGCTGTCAAAATTCCGAAGGAACTAAGTGATGCTCATGCTGCACCCTTATTATGTGCCGGTGCTATTGGATATCGGTCGGTGAAGCTTGCCGCTCCCGAAGACGGCGAGAACATGGGATTAATGGGGTTTGGGGCATCAGCCCATCTCGTCCTAAAAATGCTCCGGTATTTATACCCCTCCCTGGAAATTTATGTTTTTTCGAGAACCGGGGAAGAACGGAAATTCGCAATTGAATGCGGTGCAAACTGGGCCGGGGATATTACAGAGAAAACACCCGTTAAGCTCAACAGCATTATCGATACCACCCCTGCCTGGAAGCCTGTTCTCGAATCGCTTAAGAATCTGGAGAGAGGAGGCCGCCTGGTCATTAATGCGATTCGGAAGGAAAATAAGGACAGGTCTGTTCTATCTGAAATTTCTTATGAAGATCATTTATGGCTTGAAAAGGAGATCAAAAGTGTGGCCAACATAACAACTCAGGATGTTAGAGAATTCCTCGACTTAACTATAAAAGCCGGTATCCTGCCCACTGTAACAGAATTCTCCCTGGAGGAGGCAAATAAAGCCTTAATGGAAATAAAAAAGAAACAGATAAAGGGGGCAAAGGTGTTGAGGATATGGAATGGGTAATTGGTTAATTCGTTAATCCGGGATTCGTTAATTTGTTAGTTCGTGATTCATTAATCCGCGATTGCATAGTTGTTAACTCGATTTGCGATTTGGAAACATTGTTGTCCGATTAAAATATGTGAATTTTCCCTTAACCCTTTCTATATATAGTCAAAGGACATATCAACTTCGACCAGGGGGTGGTTTTGAATCTAAAATAATTTAGGAAATTTCAAGTTATGTAGCAGAATGTAAGTAACTATTTTCCAGACACTCAGATTTTAGTCTAGGTTCTAGATCCTAGAAGCAGAGCGATCTAGACTCTTTTCCCGGACAACAATGATTTGGAAATTGGGAATTTGAAATTTGGGATTTTCAAACCTCCAACTTACAACATCCCCAACTATCCTCTCTCCTATTTCCTCTCTCCACTTTTTTCAACCTAAACCTCCATAATCCTCTTTGCCAAAATTC
>DATHWA010000222.1:0-7088 GCA_035461025.1 Gillisia sp.
ACCCATTTGTTCCATCTTCAAATGTGATCATATTTTCTTCGGTAATAGGATCAGGCCGGGCAGATAGATCAGAAATCCTTACCAAAGAAGAGCGTTCTTTGACAATGTTCGTAGCAAAATTGGGTGAATTTTCGTCTGTTGAAAGATTGAGAAAACTCTCTCTTTGACCCTCCTCTTCTATCACGAATAAATTGAAAAGTTTTTTATCTTCATCGGCTACAGGGTCTCCATTTTCATCCAGTTCAGGTTTTGTCGCGTGATCGATCCAAAACGAAATTTTATTACCCCACTCACCGGCGGAAGAAGCTTCCAGGGATATTTCATCTGTAACCTCCGCAACAGCATTGGTACCACCATTTGTCACCCGAACAATAATGGCTTCCCCGCCACCATTTTGAAAAAAGTCCCGCACCGCAAAACTCATGGTGCTTAAGTTCCAAAGTCCGCCAAAGATCCGTTCATAATCGCTAAAACTAAAAATGGTTTTTGGATCGTCAACAGGTCCTTTTTTTGCATTTCCAATAAATGCAGTTATCGATGTAGAAACGCCTGTTATCGTTCTTACCCCACTGGGAATTTCTTCAATATAAACTCCCGGGTAGCTAGTTTGTACCGGCATAATTTTAAGATTAGATGTTAATAATGGAAAGAATCAGTAAAGTGTATGGCTTCGCCGTCCCAGGTTACAGTAATCTGAAACCTAAGTAATTATAAAATTGAGTGGGGACAATTTGAGGGATAGTGGGGGATCATTTTATTTATTTAAAGTTAAAAAAAAATAAACAAAAGCTTAAATAAAATTTGATTAATTTAATTGAGTTCATTTTTATTAAGAAGATGATTTAAAAAATTGGCATGTAAGTATATTACCACAAGAATATAGGAAATCACGAATACCGTATATATGAAAAATGGTTTTAAGACAGGATGGTACGTTCTTTATGTTCAATTTAAACATGAAAAACATGTGGAGCATTTATTGACTTTAAACGGTATAGATGCCTTTCTTCCTTTAATACGCACCGTTAGTCAATGGAAGGATCGTAAAAAAAAGATTTTAAAACCATTATTTCCTTGTTACATTTTTGTAAATATTAAATCCAGGGCAGAATTCTATAGAGCATTAACAAATAAGGGGGTGGTAAATTATCTTAGTTTTGGTGATACCCCTGCTCTCCTGAAACAATCTGAAATTTGTAATATAAAGGGGTTTCTTGGTATTGAAGATTTATCTCAAGTTGAAGTAAAGGGAGGGATGCCTAATGTTGGTGAAAAGGCTACCATTCAGCATGGTCCTTTAAGAGGCATGAAGTGTATTATAGAAAAAATAGATGACCGCTATAAAATAAGGGTAAATGTTGAATCTATAAAATATCAGGTGTCTGCAGTGTTGCCTATGAACTATTTGAATATTTATCCATCAAGTTTTAAGTGATGGTGGTCTTTATACAGAAAACCAAATAAATACCGCATAAAAATTAAATTTATGCTGTTGACCAGGTTATTTAAATTATCCAAATGGATAATAATTTCCATTATTCTTTATGCCTTCTCCGTTCGTTAAAAATTAATAATTCCATGAAATCCCCAACCTCGCGGCCCGCTCTGCCATTTCATCTTCCCAGGCACCTCCCCGGGAACTTCGCGGGCTACCGGCATTATTTCCCTGTTGATTTGCATATCCCAGATTATTCATGCTTATTCCGGCTAAATGAGTAAGAATTGCATTCCAGTCAATACTTGAAATCCTTTCGGTAAGCATTTGATCCAGCTTAATGATTTCATCGTGCTGGAGGTTATGTACAAGAAATTGCAGGTATGGATTGAGGTCAATATTTATAAGCAATACTCCAAACTTCGTATAGTAGATATGGTTTATTTGTTGCAGGGCAGAGAAACAAAGATAACTGTCATCTACCCATCCAACCGGTCCCAGGTTATTATGCCGAATATCATCTTCTTTCAAATAATAGGCAGTAACATAATCCAGTACCGGAAGGAAGTGTGGCATTAACCCTGCCTGTTGCGCAAAAACACAGGCCTGATTTAACAGGCTAAGACCATCTGCAGTAACATTTATAATGTTCTGGATAATTTCTACTTTCTCAATATCTGTTAAGTGTGGGTACTTTTCCCTTAAATAAATCATGGAACCTGTCGCTGTGTACTCTTTTTCAATAGTTCTGTGAAAATTCATTCGCAAATTTTCCAGACCGGAATACTGGAATGGCTGCTGTACTGAAGCCGGTATCGCAAAATAAAATAAGCCATCTCTTTTCTCATTATCCTTTTTTGAATAATAAGCATCAAGTTTTGGCTTTAAGATGCTAAAGGCATCAGGATCAGATTTTTCAAGATTATACAGGCCGGAGATGAATTGATCTGTAAGTTCCGTGTTTCCGGAATTGTGCAGCGTTTCCACCTCGGTCATGATCCTGCTGATCCACGAACTACGGTCTGCGCCCCGGTCTCTCACATTTCTGTAGTTAATTAGATATTTATTATAGGCCTCCATTCTTCTAAGGGCCTCTTTTCTTTCCGCAAAACTATCCTTTACTTCTTTGGGTAATCTCTTGTTTTCAACAGCCTGCAGTGAGGAATATAATTCCATGATCCCGGTATGATGGTTGCGAAATTCTATCCATAAAAGGTTTTTTCCGGTAAGTTCCCGCAGTTTTTCCGCAAGGGCTTTTGAGGTATCCCCATTCTCATCAAACTGGAAGTAGCAGGGAATTACTGTTACTCCAAATTCTACCGCCCATTTAATTTCCTGTTGGACATGCTCGCTTTTAAAAGCATTATCTGTCCATACAAGGATAAGAAAATCAGATTCTTTAATCCGGTCCTTTAGTTCCCCGTCAATATCCACTCCCGGATTCATATTCTCAAAATCTATCCATACATGGGCGCAATTAAGCTCCCTTAAACCGTCTGCAATAATCATAGTTTCCTCCTTGTCTTTCCAGGAATGACTTATTAAAACCTTCGGAAGAAATTCTGATAGAGGCATAAGAAATTAATTTAACAAGGTCCTTCTTAAAATTACTGAATAAGATTGATTTTCAGGTAATTATACTTTAAATTTTTGCTGAAGGATACTGGTAATAACTTCTGAAGTAGATAAGATATTCATTAGGTATAGCCTTCAGCAAAAAGAATTATTTCTGAAGGATTAGCGTTAACAGGATATTTTTTATCGCTGCTTTGGGGTAAGTTGTATGGTATTATGAATCATTGGTGTCCGATTCAATTAAAAAGTACCATTCGAAGTGTGGCAACTCAAATAACCCGGGGGGGATCCAGAATATTTTAAGAATTTTCCAGGATTTTTGGCAGAGGGTAAGTCTCTTTCTTTTAATTTTTTAAAAATTTGTCCAGGCTCTAGATTCCAGAAGCGGAGCGGTCCAGACTCTTTTCCCGCACAACAATGTTTATGAACGATGGATTCAGTAAATATTTACCTCTGGGAAAGAATAAACTTTTTCAGGAGGCCTGGGTTTTAATGGCTTTATAAAAGCCAACAGATCATCACAATTTTGTATGTTTTTGGTTGATTTATTGATTTACAATCCATTGCAGCCTCTTTTTATTCAAAAAAAACACAGGAAGTGCGAAACATTTCCTAACAAATGAATTTGTTTTTTTTATATTTATTATAAGAAATCTTTTTCAAGGTTTACTTTTCAGATCCCGAACATTCCTCCCCCGGAATGAGATGATAACTATTATCAAAATTAAAAGGCAGCTCCTCATCTTAAGTTAATTAAGAAAGTCCACAACAGGTTATATCTAGGTTTTTAGCTTATAATTTTATCCGTAGGAAGTATCATTTAGTTTAAAAACAAGCCTGGAATATCTGGTACAAAGCCAATACAGAACTTCACATCTAACCTTATGAAAAAAACTTACGTATTAAAAAAAGGGCAGTTAATAGTTCCCGTCTTTTTTGTTATGGTCCTTTTCTCATCCTGTGCCAGTATTCCGCGAGAGGCTCCACTGCTGTCGAGAGAACTGGGTATGCAGATCCAGGACCTGGAAAATTCACATCTTAATCTTGTGAAAGTTTACTTTAACAAGGAGCGTGGGCAGGTAAAGAAATTTATAGATGAACGATGGCTGCCGGTCTATGCCGGCAATTTTTTCGAGAATGAAAACATTAGCCGGGTGTGGGACCAGGTGGTTGAATCCAATGATAAAAATGACCGGCTGGAATTTATTGTACGTACCTCCCCGGTGCTGCAGCAGGAGGTCAATAAAAAATACAGGGAATTAACTGAACCACTGGACAGGCTGGAAACGGAGCTAATTCTGGCAATACAAGATAAATACTCAAATCTTAAGAGTATAAACAATACCCTTACTTCCTATTTATTCTCTGCCACAGAAGTTGAGGAAAACAGGCAGAGATATCTGGATATTATAGGGGTGACAGATCAAAAACTAAATTCTACGATCAACGAGCTGGAAGCTTTTACCTCAAATTTAACCACAAAAGCTACTATAGTAGAAACAGAGGTGGAGGAATTTGAAGAAATATTTCAGAATTATAAAAACAAGATTGAAAACCTTCTCTCTAATTTTTAAATAGATAATTATGGGAAAGACATCTAAAATTGATTGGGATAAATTCAGCAGGGATGTGAAAGAAGCATCCACGGAAGCTGCAACCAAAACAGATAGGGATCTGGCGGTGGAAATGGCTTCCATTACCAGCCTTACTCAGGAAGAGGTCCTTGAAATTTTCCCCGAAAAAACTGATATGGAGGATTTTTCTGAACTCATGAAAATTGTAAAATCCGGTACCTCGAGAAATGAAAAGATCAATAAAATTGTTGAAAATTCTGAGCGCTTTGGAAATGTGGTCATTTCCCTGCTTGGGAAGATCCTATAATTTATAGCAATAAATATTGCCACTGAAGCAATCCCTCGTCACTATGGAATGAAAAATTATTTTCAGTAAAGAATGAAAATATTGAAGGACCCTCCTACAGTAAATTTTAAAATGCTACTCAATGAAAGAGTTAAATAGTACAGACGACGTCATTAAAGTATTGGATGATATCATCCAGGTTTCTGAACAATCAAATGATCCCCGGGGGTATTTTGCTGTGATCTACAGGAGGGTAACCTGGAAAGTAAAGGAAGGGATTGAAACCGGCTATTTTGATGATGCAGCAAGGATGGAGAAGCTGGATATAGTTTTTGCCAAAAGATACTTTGATGCCTACTATGATTATGAAGCATATGGCCGGGCCACCGCTTCCTGGGAAACAGCATTTTTATATTCCCGTAAGTACTGGCCTGTAATTATTCAGCATTTGCTCATCGGGATGAATGCCCATATTAATCTTGACCTTGGAATTGCTGCTGCCGAGGTTTCAAAAAATAAAAATATAGAGGAATTAAGGGATGATTTTTACAGGATCAATTACATCCTGGCGAGTTTGGTAGATGAGGTGCAGGACAACCTTTCAACCATCTGGAAGCCTTTAAGGCCAATACTTAAAAAGATGGGGAAGTACGACAACATGGTGGTGGACTTTAGTATGGAGTTAGCCAGGGATGGGGCCTGGGAATTTGCAAAGGAACTGGCCACTAAAAAAGAATCTGAAAAAGAGGACTTTATCGCCTTACGCGACCAAACGATTGTAAAAAAGGCAGCTTTGGTCACCAATCCCGGGATGGTTGGTAATATTTTGCTGGGTTTGGTCAGGCTGGGGGAGAGGGGGACTGTATCAGAAAAGTTAGAAAAATTGAAGTATGTAAGTGACGAAAGGCCCGTAGAAAGTATTTTATCACCCTAATATAGTTGTGTTTGATTTTATAAGTTAACTACCCCCGCCACGGCTGTTAAGCAATACAATAGATTTATGTAACCTATCAATTATTTCTCTATGGAACCAATTAATAAATTAATAGTCTATGGCACAAAGTTGCCTACAGAAGAGCCCGATCTCGATATTTATGAATTGGAGACAGGTTACAGGGACGCTACCAGTACCCATGAAATCGACTTAAAAAAGGATAACAAGCTTTTGGAGCTGGTACTTGGTGATAAAGAGGAAACAACCTGGTTTTGTGATGCCTCTACCTTACACGAAGTTTTCCCGGAGCTGGACCCTGCATTAAGGCCATCAGGAACCCGGGAGGCCAGGGAGGAGGTCTTCGTTATGCCCGGTACCATTGAAGCCCCGGCAACTGAAAGGGGAGTTATTGGTAAGATCGCGGTGAAACTGCTTAAAGTTTTTGCCAGGAAGAAGGTTGACGAAGGCGTGGAGAACCTGGCCAGGAAACTGGAGGATAAGCACTTGATGAACGGGATCCTAGAAGATGATAAATTTTCAAAAAAGGATTATCTCGCTAAAGGGGCCGGTTTGTTTTCGCTCAATGAGAAATTTCAGATCCGGGAATTTCAACAAATGGATGTAAAAAAGCCTTTTCTTCTTTTCATCCACGGAACGAATTCAAATACTCAGGTAGCATTTTCACAGCTTCAGAATTCCACAGCATGGGAAACAATAAAGCAGGTTTATGGCTCAAATGTCATTGCCTTTCAGCATAGAACATTAACTGAAAGTCCGCTTGAGAATACGGTTAAACTGGCAGAAATGCTGCCTGATAATGCGGTTGTCCATCTAATAACCCATTCCCGCGGTGGTCTTATTGGAGATATTTTATGTAAATACAGTTCCAACGGAAAAGCGGGGGCAGGCTTTGCAAATCACCACATAGACCTTTTGGAAAAAGAAGGGGGCAGGAAGCAGGATATTCGCAATATTGAAGCTCTTAATAATATTTACCTTAAGAAGAAAATTAGGGTGGCCAAATATATTAGGGTGGCCTGCCCGGCGGCCGGAACCCAATTAGCCTCCAAACGCCTGGATCATATCCTGAACGTTTTCTTCAACCTTGCCGGCGGAATCGTAGGAACTATTTTGAAAGAGTTGATCTCCACCGCTTTGGACAAAAAGCACGATGCAAATGTCCTGCCAGGCCTTGAGGCTATGAATCCGGGGTCTGTTTTTATAAAAGTGCTCAATGATCCTATGGAAGATAATGCAATTGAAGGCGAAAACCTGGCAGTGATC
>DATHWA010000223.1:0-2982 GCA_035461025.1 Gillisia sp.
CCATAAAAATGCTTAATAATAGGGGAGTAGCCAAAATCCCAATTAATCCCGACATACTCGCATTAAAAATAGCAGTAGGTAAATTTCCCTTTGCAATTGCAACCATCACTACAGAAGAAGATACCGTAGAAGGCAAAGCTCCCAGGAAGAACAACGCAAGCCAGAGATCACTGCCGGTTCCCTCTATAAACAAAGGCGCAGAAACCAGAGTGAGCAGCGGAAATATCAAAAAGGTTGTTGTCTGGATAAGAATATGCGAAGGGTAATTGAGGAATCCCTGCCTGAGCTCTGCAGGAGCCATTTTAAGTCCGTAAAAAAAGAAAATAAATCCAATCCCAATATCTGTGATCGTCCCCAGTGGCAAGCTGCTTAAAGCATTCGGAAAGAAATAAGCGAGGACTATAGACCCCAGCAGAGAAAGTATAAATTTATTAGGCCTCACTACATTTCCAGCTTTACATTATGCTCATCCAGTAGATGTATATATTCTGCTGAGGCGAAATCTGTTGCCTGGAATTCATTGCGGCGTTTCTTTTTATTGGCACCGCGTTTTATAGCCTTTACAAACCTCCTTATATCGTCGTCTGTTTCCAGGATAAGCCCCGGAACCTGGACTGAATTTCCGTTCTCATCTTTAGCGACCATAGTGAAATGGGAGGAGTTGCAATGTTTTACTGCACCGGTTTGAATATTTTCTGCCTCTACCCTAATCCCAATGACCATGGAACTCCTGCCTACGTAATTTACAGAGGCTTTCATGGTGACCAGTTCTCCAATTACAATAGGGTTTAAAAAGTCCACCGTATCTACACTGGCTGTTACACAATACACCCCGGAATGTTTGGAGGCGCAGGCAAATGCAATTTGGTCCAAAAGTCTTAGGATGTATCCTCCGTGGATCTTTCCATTGAAATTGGAATGGGAGGGAAGCATTAATTCTGAAATGTTTACCTGTGAAGCTGTTATCTTTTTGAATTTTTCTTTCATTATCTGTCTCTAAAATGTGGCGATCTGGCTTCTTCAACTTTTTCTATAAAATATTTAGTATCTCCCCAAAAAAGGAAGGTGGCGTATCTTTCAACATAAGTGAGCTTTACATAATTGCCTTCATTCTGTCTAAGGGCCTCTATTGCTTCTTTATTGCCGCCAAGTACAGTGAATTCAAAGATCTGCGCCCCGCTTATACCCTGGCTTATTTCTCCTTCCCACGTTTTATAGATCACTCCTTTTTTACTGAATTTTATCAATTCCCCGGTACGGGTCCCTTCACTGTAGGGTACAAAATATACAAAAGCGAAATATGCCAGGTACATTAGGAGGAGACTGCCAAGTATTATAAAAAGGGTCTTTTTCATATTATAAGGCCTCGTAGACCATTTTAGTAAATTCTGCGATTTTTGAAGGTTCCAGCCATCTCGTAACTATAACCAGATCTTTTTCCCTGTCAATGATAATAAAATTTCCGCCAAATCCGGCGGCATAAAAAATATGTTCCGGCAAACCATCCCAGTGTCTGTCGCCCTTCCTGTTTAACCACCACATATACCCGTAGTTTTCATTGGCCGGGGAGGGTTGGATGGCTTCTTCAATTAATTCTGCGGAAAGTAATTGCTCGTTCTCCCACTTTCCGTTTCGGGCAAATAATAATCCGAATCTGGCCATATCTTCCGTATTGATAAAAATACCGCCGCCGGAGTGGCCACCACCGGTCACAGATTGCATTTTAAGCCCGTCTATATCCACCCAGGCATTTTCATAACCGAACCATCTCCAGGTAGGAGAAGCGTTGATAGGATCCATTATTCGCTCTTTTAGTACCTGAGGTAATGGTTTTCTCCAAACTTGTAAAAGGGAATAAGCGAGTAGGTTCACCCGCACATCATTATATTCAAAAACACTGCCCGGTTCATTGAGCTGCCTGTTTCTCCAGTCGTCCAGTCCTCCTGTGGAAGGCGGCCTGTCTGCCCAGTCATATCCTCCCCATAAATTCCCACTCCAGTCTGATGATTGATCCAGAAGATGTTTCCAGGTAACTTTGCTGTTGTGCTGCCCGTCAAAGGTGCCATCCCAAACATAACTGCCCACTTTTTCCCCGGCATCTCCAATAAGTTCTTCCTGTAGTGCCAGCAGGGCGGTCGTGGAAAGGAAGCTTTTCGTGACGCTAAAGGTCATATCCACCCTTTTTGTATCTCCCCAGCTACTAATTACATAACCATTTTTCAAAATCATTCCTGCAGGGCCTCCGCGTTTTTTGGTTGGGCCTGAAATCTCATGAAAAGGTTCCTGCTCAAAGCCTTTGAGAATGGCCTGTCTTAAGTCCCTGGCTCCTGAATATTCATTCTCCTGCGCAAAATTGACAGCACGGGTAAGCGCGTTCTGGTTAATATCAAATTGAGTTGCAGCCCTTTCTTCCCATTCCCCCTTTGCAGGAAAATAATCCTGAGCCTGCAGCAGGGAGGTGATAATTAAAAAGCTGATTGTAAATATTTTATTCATCCTTATCTAAAGTTAATTCAGAGTTTCATCACCGGAATTTTCTGAAGCTTCCAGCAGCCATTTTTGACTAATTTTTTGTTTTGGCGAGATCCCCAGTTCTTCCAGTTTGTCTATGTCCTTCACAAGATTTTGCTTTCCGGTAAGTTTTTTCATCGCAGTATCATAAGCGTTCCCCGTCGATCTCAATTTCTTTCCAACATCTTCCAGGTCATCCAGAAGGATCTTGAACTTATGATATAGAGAGGATGCATGGGCGGCAATTTCAATAGCATTGCGCTGCTGCTTTTCATTGCTCCAAATCGTATCTATTGTCCTTAATGTAGATAGAAGGGTAGTGGGGCTTACCAGCAGGATATTCTTTTGGAAAGCGGTATAGAAGAACGAATTATCTTCATTTTGAGCCAGGTATAGTGCCGGTTCAACCGGGATAAACATTAGTACAAAATCCGGAGAGGTGGTTTTATATATATCCTCATATTTCTTTCC
>DATHWA010000224.1:0-18371 GCA_035461025.1 Gillisia sp.
TTAAGGATCTCCGGGTTTCTTCGAGCCCAGGAAACAGGGATAACCTGATCCTGCGAACCATGTGAGGCGTAAATTGAAAGGCCGCTAAAATCCTTATTTTGATACCCATCTTCCAAAATTCCCTCATTGATATATCCGCTAAGAGCAATAACGTTTTTTATTTTGTCCGGATGGCTCAGGGCAACTGCGTAACTAAGAATAGAACCCTGGCTAAAGCCAAGTAAGGTCACATTATCCGGATCAACAGGATAATTTTCAATTACTTCTTCAATAAAATTCAGGATCTTTTCACGGGATTCTATTGCCTGGACATCATCACTAAATTTACCACCACTATTATCAAAGTTAATGGCATACCAGGCATTTCCATAGGGAGGGAGGGGATAAGGTGCCTGTGCTGAGATTATGTAATATTCCTGAGGTAATTCGCTGCTAAACGAAAAAAGATCGTTTGCATCGCTTCCATACCCGTGAAGCATAATTATTACAGGTGATTTCTCTTTTTTTATTTTCGGTTCCCTTACCAGGTGGTAAAGAGATAATTCTTTTGTTGTCATTGATTAACTTATTGTACTAAACCATTTTTGAAAATTGTTCCCTAATAAAGGGATTTCCTTTTGTTCCCCCTGCAAGGCTGTAACCAGTCCATATGCCCAAAGTACAAATATGAAAATGTAGAAGGGCCAGGTGATTAGCCAGCTGTCAAAAATACTTACCAGCGCTCCCAGGAGAAAATAAGTAATGTGTATACCCAGAGCCTGTCGGATGTGAAAACTTGCAAAAATATTTTTGGTGTCATTGTTTATAAAATAGGCAATGATGGTACCAAAAATTGTGAGATATGCTACGATTGCGGCGGTTTTTCCTTCTTCAGCTGTAGTATTCATTTTTTATAAAATTTAAAGTTTGCAGAGAGAAAAATTAATTAATCCCAGATTTTACAGGCGGTGCCGGAAATAATTCCGTAGACTTTTCCTGTGATTTCATGACCTAGAAAGATACTATTTTTTGATGTGGAAAAGATCTCCTCCTTTTTAAATATCCGGTTGACTTCAGGAGAAAAAAGTGAAAGGTTGGCTTGTTTTCCTTTTTCTACCTGCGGCTCTTCCAAACCAAATCGTTCCCTTCCCCGGGAGAGTAATTCCACCGTGGTCTCTACGTCATGGGTTAAATGCAATAACGCTCCAAACGCCGTTTCCAGCCCTGTTGTGCCGAAAAGGGCATGTTCAAATTCAACTTTTTTGTGCTCTACATCTACGGGATTATGATCGCTGGTTACCATATCTATGGTTCCATCCTTAATTCCTTTTTGAAGGGCAGCGATATCTTTTTTATTCCTTAAAGGCGGAAGGACCTTGGCATTAGTATCAAATTCGTGTAAGAGATCATCTGTAAACACGAGATTATGAATTGACACACTGCAGGTAACATCAAGCCCTTTTTTCTTTGCGTCTTTTATTAGTTTAACTGCTCTTGCGGTAGAGATAGTGGGAATATGTAATTTACCACCGGTATATTCCAGGATTGCCAGGTCCCGGGTTATATGCAATTCCTCTGCCAGGGAGGGAATTCCTTTTAATCCAAGAAGGGTGCTATTATTATCCTCATTCACAAGTCCTTTTCCCGCTATATGATCGTCCTGTGGGTAGGATTGCACCAGGGCGTTAAAATTCTGTGCATATTGCAGGGCGAGTTTAAGAAGGTTAGGGTTCATAACAGACTTCTTATAATCTCCAAAGGCTACCGCACCGGCCTGCTTCATATCATATAATTCTGCCAGGTCCTTACCCTGGGACTTCCTGGTTAAAGCTCCGGAAGGATACATTTTTACAGGATGCCCGTTTGCTTTGGAAAGCACCGAGGTTACTGCACCATTATCATCAATGACAGGATTTGTAGCGGGGTTTAAAACAATTCCTGTGAAGCCACTTCTTGCGGCTGTTTCCAAACCGTGTAAAATTGTCTCTCTTTCCTCATATCCCGGTTCTCCAAAACTCACACTGCTGTCAAACCATCCCCGTGATACGTGCAAGCCTTTAATATTTATCTCCCTATCTATATCATTTACCTGAAGTGAGTTTCCTATATCTGCTATTATACCATCATTGATGAAAATGTCTGTTTTCTTCTTATGAAAAGAAGAATTGGGGTCAATAACTTTAACCGATCTTAGAAGTACCCTCATTTAAGATATTTTAGAAGTAATGTTTCTATTAGTAGAAATAGCAATGCAAAAGTAACAAACCATTTCCAAAGTGAATCAATTTCTGCAGTAAAGCCGGGGGAGGAAAAGAATTGATTAAGACTATCAACCTCCATGATATTTGAAGCCGTGGGAATTGTAATGTAATTCATGGAAGATTCTTCCCTGTGAACATTGTAGCTTATTCCCATTATCTTCTCCTCACCATTCATCACGGTGAAATTCCCTGGCTGTGAAGGGAAGTCCTCTGTCACTATTTCAATCTTTCTTGAAAAGCTTTGCTGTTGCGGAATAAACGTTCCAGATGGGGATGTGATCTCGAGGATCCTGTCGCCCTGCAATTGCACAGGAACTTCTATTCTGGATGCTTCTCCCAGCAGGTAGTAGAGCCTGGGCGTCCTTAAAGCGGATGCAGCCATATTGAAAAAGCTGGGAACAATAAGAGGGGATTGTTTAAAATTTGAATTTTGCGAGTTAAGCGCGGCAGTGAAAAGAAAATTCCTATTATTCTCCATCAAAAACGGATTACCATCTTCAAAACTCAATAAAGCGCCCCTGCGGCTACCCGGGTTATAATAGGATTGTACCCTGGGATATTCAAAATTGGAGATTTCCTCCTCAAAAACTTCAGCAAAAACGGGATGCTGAAAAGATATTTGCGACACGAGTTTTTCTTCGGTTCTAATGCCGCCCAGGCCTGGAAATCCAATTCGGTTTAAAAACCCCTGGTAATTATTATTTAATCCTTCGGCTGGAGGAATGATGATAAAAATAATATTTCTTGCTGCCATTTCCTCCAAAGTGGTAGTAAGAGAAGGAGAGAGGTCATTTACTTCATTTAAGATCATTACATCTGCTTCGGTAATGTCACTGTAGTTTATTTTATCCAGAGGCATGGAGCTTAATTCGAATTCTTCAGTATTGAATATTCTACGCAAGAAATCATCCTGTGCCAGGTTTACGACTGCAATTTTTATGGGACGGGCAGAATTTATGCTGAAGTATTTGACGTTATCAAACTGCAATCCGTTATCGGCTATCTCAATTCTCCCCTGTAGTTGCTTATTGTTCTCTAAAGGAAATTCGATTTCAGGACTTTCAGAATTATTAAAATCGGCATTGTTTTTTCCAATAAGTTTATCTTCAGAGTAAAGTGAAACCGGAATATTCCCGGGATTTGTGCCCTGATAGCTTAGGAGAACTTTTATGGAAGAAGAGCTTAGTCCTGTATTGTAATAAACAGAATCTATACTTATATTATTCGTGTTTTGAGGTTGTGCTTTATAGGTGTAAAGCGTTATATCATCTGGAACGCCATCCTGAGGAAGTGCCATATTACCCTGAAAATCTGAAATTATTAGCAGTTTTCTATTGGCTTCAGGATTTGGACTAAAGCGGTTTTGGGCTCTTAGAATGATATTATCTATTGACAATTTACGGGGGCTATATTCTATGTTTTGAATATCGTTCCCTGATACCACAGGAAATTCCTCATCATTGGTGAGTAAGGAGATGTTCCTGTCTTCAGGAATGCTTTCCAGAAGTTCCTGTACACTTCTTTCCAAAAGTCTACCGCGAGGGCCGGGGGCCTGCATGCTATAGGAATTATCCAGATAAATAAATGTTTCCACATCTCCTAAATCTTCAGATTCCCCGGGAAAATAAGGTCTTGAAAAAGCCAGGATTATACAAGTGAGAAGCAGCAAGCGGGTTGCAAGGACCAGCCACTTTTTTAATCTGGAACTTTTACGTGTTTGGCGGGTAAGGCGTTTAAGGAATTTGACATTGGTAAAATTCTCTTTCTTAAATTTTCTAAGCTGAAAAAGGTGAACAATTATAGGAATAATCAATAAGAAGAGGGCATAGAGTACTTCGGGATGATTAAACTGCATATGGTAATTGTTATTACCAAAGATAAAAAAAGCAACCAGAAAAGCGGGATTCTTTTTTAAATACGCTGGATGCTGAAACTAAAGGTGCTTCCTTCCCCGGGAGTAGATGACACTTCAATTTTCCCACCCAGGCTTGTTACCAGTTTTTTTACTGTTGCCAGTCCAATTCCGCTCCCCGGGTTCCCCTGCCTGTCCACAGTATCCAGGGTGGTGAATAATTCAAATATACGGGAGGCTTCTTCTTCCGGAAAACCCTCGCCATTGTCCTTAACCCGGAAACGGTAGAAATGTTCTTCCTCCTCAAAACCAATGTTGATCTTCCTAACGGGCTTTTTGTTATATTTTAATCCGTTACTTATTAGGTTTAGAAAGATCTGGGTAAGAGCTGCTTTATTAACGTGATGAAGCACAGCAGTATCCGGATATTTTATGAGAACATCATCTGTTACATCATATAATTTTGCGATTCCTTCCAATAACCGGTGCAAGTCCACATTTTCATAATCTTTTTCCAGAATGTGTTCACTACGGTAAAAACTTAGGATACCGTCCACGTAATTACGCAGGGAGTAAGAAGACTCTGCCAGATAATCCAAATATTGATTTGTCTCCTCACTGAAATTATCTTTATTCTCTTCCTTTAAAAGTTCTGTAAGAGAGATAATATTGGCCAGGGGAGATTTAAGATCATGAGAGACCAGGCTGGCGAACTTTTCAAGCTCCTGGTATTTCTGTTTTAATTTGTTCTGAATTAACTGAAATTGCTGATTCTGCTTACCAAATTCGAGAAGTTTCATGGTTTGATTAGCAAGAGCATGCAGTCCTTTTATCTGCACTTCCTCAAGTTGACGCTCTTGGACATCCAAAACATTGATAGCTCCCAAAGGATATCCCTGGGGATCTTTGAGCATTACGGCTGCATAGAACTTATAGTTTTGATTGTAAATTTTTGCAGCCGTATCAAAAAGTTTAGGATTTTGGGAATAGTTAATTGCAAAGAATTCATCAGAATTTTTTCGAGCTATTTCTGTAAAACTTTTAACCCTCGAAACTTTTGATACATCGATTCCAAATCTGGACTTCAAGCAAATGTTTTTCGGTTCAATTATACTTACATAAGCAACGGGTGTTTTGCAAACCACAGAAGTCAAAAAAACTATTTGATCTAGATCATAATCCGGCAGGGAGGTGGTATCTATATTATAATCTTTGAGTACAGTAGCCCTAATCTTTTCATTTGAAGCATAGTGGTTTTCCATATAGATCTAACATCTAATGACTAATTTAACTAATTAAGCTATAGAACATTATATTTAAAGTACAATAATTTCCTTAATTCACTTAAGATTGTTTTCGTTTAACCGAAAAGTCTATAATTGTGCCTTTATTTACCTGTGATCTCACTTTTATATTACCTTCCAGGGATAAGATCAATTTTTTTACGGTAGACAACCCAATACCGTTTCCACGGTTTCCACTTCTGTCCTTATCAGCCAGAACTGTAAAAAGTTCAAATATTTCTTCCTGCCTGTCCTGTGGAATTCCAATACCATTGTCTTCTACAGAAAAATGATAATAATCCTTATCTTCTGTAAAATCAATATTAATCCTTATTTTTTCGTGGGATGTATATTTGATACTGTTCCCTATGAGATTGAGGAAGATTTGCTCAAGGGCAGAGCGGTTTCCATTTATTACCTTATTCTCTTCAGGAAGATTGATGATACAGTCATAATCAATATTTAGCAAATCAATAATGCCTTCCAGCAGATCATGAATATCAAATTCTTCGAAATTACTTGAGGTAAGAGTGTCACTTTCATAATGTTCCAGGATTCCCTGTATGTAATTGCTGAGTTTATAGGAAGACTGTTTAAGATATTGCAAATATTCTTTTCCCTGCAGGTCAAGTTGATCCCCATATTTCGCTCTTAGAAGGTCTGAGGTTATAATTATATTCGCAAGGGGCATTTTCATATCATGAGCAACTGTTCCTGCGAAATCCTTTAATTGTGTATTTCGTACATCCAATTGCTCTTTTACTTTTTGCAGGTGTACATTTTGACGTCGCAGTTCAAAGAGATTTTCTACCTGTTTTGCCAGTGCTTTTAAGGCATCCTTTTGCCCCTCATCCAATGACCTGGGCTCTGTATCAAGTACACAAAGGGTTCCCAGTGCGGAACCATTTGGTGCTTTTAGTGGCATTCCAGCATAGAATAGAATAGGGGGATGCCCAATGGTAAAGGGGTTTTCTGCAAATCTTTGATCATTGCGCGTGTCCCTCACTTCCATAAGTGAATCTGGTTCCAGGATGGCGTGGGTACAATGGGAAATATCACGATCAATTTCGATGGCATCCGTCCCCGTGGCAGATTTCATCCATTGTTTGTCTCCCCCAATAATAGTAATAAGTGAAACGGGAGTTTTACAAATAAAAGATGCCAGTTTTGTTATGTTATCAAAATTATCTTCCGGACTCACAGGAATTAACTGTAACTCTTCCAGTGCCAGCAATCGCTGCTCCTCTGTTGCCGGGATTTCTGTCATTAAATTTTCTATAGGCTTCAGTTTGATTTCCATAAATTATCCTGTTGTACCAAAGTTAGTAAATTTACAACAATAAAGTTAAAATAATGTTAACTAAGTTTAAGCAGAAATCTGTTTTAAGAATTTATCTAACCCTTTAATTCCTTGTTAGTAGCTATATACGGTAAAAGTCTTAATTTTAAACATAATTTGCACGGATGGCATATGGGATAAAACTTTGTTTTTATTTGTTAATAATTGTTTAACTGCAAGAGTACCTTTGGCCAATCGTAACTTGCTTTGTCATATGATGAATTTACCGTTTAAGGCTGTAAGGAATAAAATACAAATCAATCCAACTGTACTGTTTGTGGCTATAATAATGGTAGTTTTTCTTGCCTTTTTTCTTTGGCTTGAAATGGAGGTGGGACTTTTTAGCAATGTCTGGAATTCCTATTTCTAGGACTTTTGCCTGCTGTGAAAGGTTAAACAAATTAATATTTCTCAAAAACCCCCAACCCGAATAAAGCAAAATCATATTTCACGGGATCAACGGGATCCAGTTTTCTTAAAGCCTTATCAAGTTCTACCAATGCTTTAGCATCATTTTGTTTTCGTTTTAGAAGGCCCAGTTTTCTGGCCGTGTTTCCGGAATGCACATCCAAAGGGCAGGAGAGTTGGGATGGATGTAACTCTTTCCAAAGTCCAAAATCTACTCCTGTGTTATCCCTTCTTATCATCCATCTTAAAAACATATTGATTCGCTTTGCAGCTGAATTTTTAAGGGGATCGCTTACATGTTTTTCCGTTCTTTTTACATGAGGAAGTTCAAAAAAGATGTTTTTAAATTCATGTATTCCTTGCTGAAGGTTATCTTTTTCAGCATATTTTGTAAAAATACCTTCCAGGCCATTATAGTGGAGGTAGATATTTTTCAATGACGTGATGAAATACTGAAGATCTGCCGCATTAAAAGTCCTGTGAACAAATCCTTCCAGGGCCAATAGATCTTCATCCTGGTGGTTGAGGACAAAATCGTGTGGTGAATTCCAAAGCAGTTCCATAAGCCTGGAAGAATTATTCAAAATGCTTTTTCTGTTTCCCCAGGCAATTGTAGAAGTCAAAAATCCTGCAATCTCGATATCCTCTTTTTTTGTAAATCTGTGAGGTATGCAAATAGGATCTGTTTCAATGAATTTAGGAGTATTGTATTCCTCAACTTTAAAATCCAGAAAAGATTTGATCTCTGCTTTATTCAATCCTTTATTCTTTATATGATCTCCCCGTCTACCATGGTAAGTTTTCTGTCGGCCATATTAGCAAGCTCTTCATTATGCGTTACGATTACAAATGTTTGCTGAAATTCCTCCCGTAACCTGAAGAAGAGTTTGTGAAGATTTTCTGCAGATTCACTATCGAGGTTTCCCGATGGTTCATCTGCAAAGATAACCGCTGGGTTGTTGATAAGAGAACGGGCCACTGCGATCCTTTGTTGTTCCCCACCACTCATTTCAGCCGGTTTATGATGTGCCCTTTGCTGAAGGCCTAAAAACTCCAGCAATTCCATGGCTCTTTTTTCAGCCTGGGCTTTAGGGGTGTTTTTTATAAATGCCGGAATACAAACATTCTCGAGTGCTGTAAATTCCGGAAGCAACTGGTGAAACTGAAATATAAAGCCTATTTGTTCATTTCTAAATTTGGACAACTTTTTTGGACTTTGGGAATAGATGTCTATATCATTAATTTTCAACACACTATCCTTTTTTTGTTCCGGCAGGTCCAGGGTTCCAAGTATTTGTAATAAAGTGGTCTTTCCTGCTCCGGAAGCACCTACAATAGACACAATTTCACTTTTCTTTATAAGGAGGTTCACTCCTTTAAGTACATGTAAGTCTCCGTAATATTTGTGAATATTTTTAGCCTCAATCATTTTAACTCGGTTAGGGGTGTGAAATTAAATATATCTTTTTAAACTGCCCTTAACTTTTAAAAATATTCCTCACATTGTTGTAATCCAGAAAGTACACTATCCTCAGGGAAAGGTTTTGTCTAAGTGGTTCCCGAAGCAAATTTTCAAGGCTTTCAGTAAAACCAATGCGACTTTGGTCGTCAAGATTAAAAATAGAATTACGGTAGAGAAGAATGGCTTCACTGCCCGGTGCAAACTGCCAGCGGTAACTAAGGTCAAAGTTCCAGATATTGAAGTTTGCATTAGGATCTACCGGGGGGAGAGAATCTGTAGGCCGAAGCTCCCCATTTTCCTGAAGTAGGGAATATTCCCCTTCCTCAAAAATAGCTGCCGACCAAAAATTTCTAAATCTTAAATTAACCCCTTGCTTTGTATCAAAGTTATAGCTGGCCTCGATTGAATTCTCAATACTTTCCATATTTCTATTTCCAAAAAGAATTTGACGCGGGAGTAGACTTACAAAACTGTGCCTGTTCATAGAATTGGCATACCCAAACTCATACACCATGTTGAACCTGTCGCTAAACCTAAACCTTGGGCTTATGCTTAATCTTATCTGCTCTCTGGGTGAATCAAAGAAGTTTTGGTATCCCGCTCTAACATCATAGGCAAATTGTTTTCGGTAGTCAGACGAAACCCACACATCCCCGCTTATGTTAGGTTCATAACGCACATAAGTTCCCTCCCGGCGGGGTTCAAAAAAGTCTTTAAATTCAGAATTTATTTCCATAAATCCGCCAAATGCAAATCTCTCTCTGGTCATGGCAAAGAAACTTCCACCTACCCCGGTGCCGGTTGTCATATTTGGTATATAACGGCGCAGGTGGTTCCCATAAATACGTATCATGTATTGGTTAAAGTGTTTGGTGGGTTCAAAAATTTGATATGATGTATTCCAGTAGAAATCGTTATAATTATTGGTAAAATTTAATCCAAGGTCATTAATGTCATAAGTTTCATTTGCAAAATCATGACTTACTCCATATCGTATCTTTCCTTTTGTCCTGTTTACCCCCAGGGTGGAGGCGAAGCCAGTGAGATTTTGCCCGGGGTGGTTAACATTGCTCATTTTTGCTTCCCCTGTAAAGTTGTAAGAATTATTGTGATTAAAGATATCAAATAAAAAAGCCGATACATTCCCATCCCGAAAATGGCCCTCCCTGGTAACATTAGTATTCACAAGGGTAATAGAGGAGTTCTGGTTGAATTGCTGGTCCAGCACAAGGATATTATAATTCGTAAAAGGTTCTGTTACCCTGCTTCGGGTTTCGCCGGTTAAGGTATCCAGATAGATGGCTTTTTCTTCCTTTGTTATGGCATTAAAAAAACCAATTCCAAGATCATTATTTGTGCGACCGGAAATCTTTAGTGCATTAATAAGTGCAGCTTCCTCAGGGTTCTCCAGGATGATCTCATTATTAAGACTTTCCCTCTGGGCCGCATTGAATCCAATTGGGGAATCACCAATCCTCCTGGAATAAAAAAGGTCACCTTTTGTAAATAGTTCAGTTCCCTCAGTAAAAAAAGCCCTGTTTTCTCCAAATTCCTGTTCGAATGGGGTAAGATTCAATTCGACCTTATCAAAGGCAGTTTGCCCAAAATCGGGGATAAGGGTGGCATCCAGTGTAAAAGCGTCACTTATCCCATATTTAAAGTCCAGCCCGGCATTAAAGTTAGTCAGAGTATTCCCGTCAAAGTGATCTACTTCTGCAGAGCTGTAAGGATAAAAGCTAAGACGAACAGGGGGTGTAATATTCCTTATGCCGGTGAGGTGCCCGGTATACTGGCTGGCTTTTCCCACTGCTTTATTCACGTAATTCCAAACGTAATTCTCATTGAGATAGGAAATTTGTCTACCCATTTGAATGCCCCATAGCTGCTCCTCCTTTTTAGGAAATCTAAGGGCTGCATAAGGGATTTTAATCTCTGCATACCAGCCGTTTTCATTAATATTGGTTTCTGCATCCCAAACAACATTGTAGTTATAATCCTCATTTTCTCCCGTCATACGTGCATCTGCAATGGCCCCTGCAGATGTTACTATGAACCGGGTTTGATTTTCACCATCATTATAGGTGTTTATATCCAACAGGAAAAAATCTGACTGGCCAAGATTATCCCTTTGGGTGAATTGGCGAAAGATGGTCTTTGGGGCTTCATCCATCATATACGCAGCAATATAAATTGCCTCATCATCATAGACGATCTTTACAAAAGTCTTGTGAGTCTCCCTTTCAGGATTTCCATCCCCGGGATCAATTTGTACAAAATCACCTGCCGTTGGAATATTTTCCCAGACGGGATCATCCAGCACTCCGTCAATTTGAGGTGCATTGTTGATCCTGGTGGCCTCATAATTCTTTTTGGAGTGGGCTCCGGAGATACTCATGTCCTGAGCCTGAGTAGAAAAACAGATAAATAAAAAAAGTAGAGAAAGCAAGCTCTTTGAACTCATGAAAAGCTAATGAAATTGTAAATAAAACCAACGATTGCAAGGTTACAAAAGAAAAATCTTAAATTGAATATTCATACCGGAATTATTTACGGAAAATCTCTTTCGTCTATAATTTCGAATAATTTTTAATAAAAAGACATGAGTAAAGAAAAATTAGAAAAAGCTATTCTTGCAGGAGGTTGTTTTTGGTGTACAGAGGCGGTTTTTCAGCGATTAGAGGGTGTGGAGTGGGTAAAACCAGGATTCACCGGGGGGCAGATAAAAAATCCTGCGTACCGGGAAATTATAACAGGCAGAACCGGACATGCAGAGGCTATTGAGATACAGTTTGATCCGGATGTAATCTCCTTTGGGGAGTTACTTTATATTTTCTTCAGCACCCACGATCCCACAACCCTTAACCGGCAGCAGTATGATGTAGGTACGCAGTACAGAAGCGGGATCTTTTATCTTACCGAAGAGCAAAAGGCTATAGCCAAAGAGGTCATTGAGAAGATTGAAACAGAAAAAATTTTTAAAGATCACATAGTGACTGAAGTAACACAAGCCGGGCCTTTCTATGAGGCAGAGCCGGAACATCTGGATTACTACAACAGGCACAGGGAGCAGCAATATTGCAGGGCAATTATAGATCCCAAAATAAAAAAACTGAAAGAATTGTTTGCAGATAAGTTGCAGAGGGACAGGGAAGAAAGCCTGTAAAAGCTCAATGTAAACTAATTGAAAATGGCATTTTATTTGCAGTAGTTAATGGGTAAAAAAAGAAAAAATGAAAACACTGAAAAATAAATTATTGGTTAGGGGGTTAATTTATGACGCTATAGGTATGGCAAGTTATGCCCTCCCCGTTGTTGGTCCTTTTTTAGACCTTTTATGGGCACCGTATGCTGCAAAATTAATGACCGAAATGTATCCCGGTAAAAAAGGAAAAATTGCTTCTGTAATTGTGTTCATAGAAGAGATCCTACCTGGAACAGATATTATACCTACGTTTACTTTAATGTGGCTTTACACCTTTGTATGGAAGAGAGAACCTGCAAAGGAAATCATTATTGAGGCAGAGGTTATATAAGATTAAATTCAGTTTGAAATTTAAGAAGGAGGAGCATTACTTGTTTCCTCCTTTTATATTTTCCCTAGGTTTTCTATACAGCATAATGAAGGCTAATAATCTTAATCAAAATTTGAGAAATCTGACTTAAACCCGGGTTTATGAATTCAAAATATGTGAGATTATCTCTAAAACAGTGTTTTTTAAATCAATTTTCTCCGATTAAAATAAGTAGAATTTTCTGCAATTCATTCTAGGTTTTATAGGCAATTCAATCAAACCAAGCTGAAGTTTTAAATGGAATATAGATCAATAAATTCTGGTTTTGAAGCAGAGTTCAATTTCTTTTTTTTCAGGTAGTAAGAATTTGGGCTTGCCCGGCATCCGTAAGCCCGAATAAACGGAGGGTCCGGCGTAGGGATCGTGACTCTTTTTCGTGAAAAAGTAATTTGAGATATGAAATTTTTCCTGTAATGCTGAAAAATAGTGGAGAGTGAGGTCTAAAAAAATCTAATTCAGAAATTTTGCAAACCCCAGACGGCTTAGCATTTTCTTTTCAAATTCCCAGAAGAAAGCAAACTGCCCGAATAACCAGCCGAAAAATACCAACAGAACCTGATATATAGGAAAAATAAGGACCAGCCTTGCAAACCAGTAAACGTACCATGCAGAATTTTCCTCGTAAATTCCAAGGAAATCACATAGGGGCCCGGCAAGTTTGGCAGAAGTTGAGCCGGTAATAGCAAAAACAATAAGGATAAGGACTATTTGAAAATTAGAATCAATACCCCATCGTTGTTTTAATCTCTTCATAGTGCAAATATATTATATATGCCCACAAGAAAAAAATATCTTCTAAATTCTTGTTGGTACAGAAAAGCGCTGATTATATTCTCTTGAGAAAAATACAAAATAATAGTAAAGGAGATAATTCACCTCATAACCGTAATTTGTGTCCGGATCATAATTGATCTCCTGTATATATAAATTAGGGTTGAACTGCTGTGGGTTGCGAACCCTGGCATTATAATCCTGCACGAGAAACCTGTTTTTATTCTCAAGGTAAGTTTGGGAATAATAGCCTTGCGGTCTTGCTATACTGTTTATAAAAGCGGTAAACCCGGGTTCGATAATTATAATTTCATATTCCAAACTATCGTTGGCAATCCTTACGGTGTCATTGGCTGTAGCGGCTATCTCTTTTTTATTAAAATCCCTGTCGCGACTTGACCCGCAGCTATAGATCATCAAACCGAGCAATAATATGTAAATTAAATTTCTCATAGAATTAATATTAATGCCAAAAGTAAGGAAAAACAATCCTATTTTCCACCAAGCATACCACCCAGGATTCCCCCGTCCTTCTTACCACTTTTTCCACCACCAAGGATCATACCCTTCACATCATTTATGACATTAATATCTCCTGTATTATTCAGAAGGGTTTCAATGAGGGAGTTATCAAATTTTCCGGAGGAGCCCATGACAGATGATAAAAGTTCATCAAGACCGGAACCGTCAACTTTTTCTTTTTCCTTTTGGCTGGCAAGGATACTCATAAGTAAAGGTGCCACCATTTTTGTTATTTCTGCCACCGTAGAATTTTTCAATCCCATAGTAGTGGCAATAGTTGTTATGATATTGTTCTGTTTATCCCCAAGGATATGGTCCAGGATTTTCCCCCCATCTTCTGTCATTTCCTCCGCATCAATTTTCCCCAGGTTCTCAAGGTAGTCCTCTCCGTGCTTTTCATTGTTGAGAGCCTGGTCTAGATCATTTTTCCCTTTAGAAGAATTTATGTTGCGCTTCATAGCCCCCAGTAAGAGCGGTAATGCCATTCCTATCACCCCGGTTACCTTCTCTTTGCTCTCCGCAGTTCTTTCGCTCGCTTTGGAAATAAATTCCGTTCCTTTATTTGTATTTAAAAGATCAAGTATTGATGCCATAACTTTTTTATTTTTCAAGTTACGATAATAAGGATGTGGGCAATCTAAATATAATGATAAAAAAATGCTCCAGAAGATCCTGAAGCATTTGAAATTTTACAGTTATCAATTAAACTTTTTCTTTCTTTAAAATGGCTATAATCTGCTCTGCCAGCTCCAAACCAATACGGTCCTGGGCTTCCAGAGTAGCGGCGCCAATATGCGGAGAAAGCGACATGCGATGGTTCATTAATACTTTTAATGCCGGTTTAGGTTCATTCTCAAAAACATCCAGACCTGCAAAGGAAACTTTTCCTGTTGCCAGAGCCTCTAAAAGAGCTGCTTCATCTATAACCCCACCACGGGAGGTATTTATGATTCCCACGCCGTCTTTCATTTTTGATATTTCCTCTTTTCCTATCACCGGCTTTTTTTGTGCAGGAACATGAAGGGTTATAAAATCTGAATGTTTTATGAGTTCCTGCACAGGTTCTGTCTTTATCGGGATCTTCACTATCTGATCATTATAAAAGGATAATGTGATTTCTGTTTCTCCCTCCTCGCTGTCACTGGCTATTACATTCATTCCAATTCCCAGGGCTATTTTTGCAACTTCTCTTCCAATACGACCCATGCCTATAATTCCCAGGGTCTTACCTCTTAGCTCTGTTCCGGCTGCATAATTCTTTTTGAGAGCTTTAAATTCTGAATCCCCGCTTAAAGGCATATTACGGTTGGCATCGTGAAGATATCTCACTCCCCCAAAAAGGTGTGCAAATACCAGTTCAGCCACAGAGGAGGAACTGGATGCCGGGGTGTTTATCACGCTTATTCCTTTTTCCCTGGCGTAGGCGACATCTATATTATCCATTCCAACCCCGCCGCGTCCTATGATCTTTAAGGTAGGGCAGGAGTCAATAAGGTCTTTTCTTACTGTGGTGGCACTCCTTACCAGGAGTACGTCTACTTTTTCTTCGTTGACAAAAGAGGCCAGTTGTTCCTGTGCCACTTTAGTAATTATTACTTCAAAACCGGCATCCTTAAGAGCGTTCGCTCCGCTCGTGGAAATACCATCGTTAGCCAATACTTTCATAATCTTAATTTTCAAAATCCTTTTTATGCCTTTCTTTCCAGGTCACTCATAACATCTACCAAAATCTGCACACTCTCCAGAGGCAAAGCATTGTACATGGAGGCTCTGTATCCCCCAACGCTTCGATGGCCATTCAGGCCATTTATCCCAGCATCTTTCCACATTTTGTCAAATTCTTCTTTCAGGGATTCTTTTGTTAAATTGAATGTGGCATTCATTATTGAACGATCTTCCGTAGCAGTGAATCCCTTGAATAAAGGGTTAATATCTATTTCAGAATAAAGCAACTGTGCCTTCTTTTCATTTTGTTCCTCAATAGCCTTAATACCGCCCTGATCCTTTAACCACCTCATTGTAAGAAGGGAAACATAGACCGCATATACTGCAGGCGTGTTGAACATACTATCTTTGCTAATATGAACTTTATAATCCATCATAGACGGGATCTTCCGGCTTACTTCCCCAAGAATATCCTCTTTAATTATCACAAGGGTGGTTCCGGCAGGACCCATGTTCTTTTGGGCGCCCGCATATATTAGGTCAAATTTACTAAAGTCCATTTGACGCGAGAAGATGTCACTGCTCATGTCACATACAACAGGAACAGATGTCTTCGGGAATTTTTTCATTTGGGTTCCAAAGATCGTGTTGTTGCTGGTGCAATGGAAGTAATCCACATCCCGGGGAATCTCATATTTTTTTGGGATATAACTGAAGTTTTTATCCTCTGATGATGCAACCACATTTACTTCTCCAAAAAGTTTTGCTTCTTTTATTGCTTTAGCTGCCCAGGTTCCTGTATTAAGGTAGGCTGCTTTCTTCTCCAGCAAGTTGTAGGCAACCATAAGGAACTGCAAACTGGCACCTCCCTGCAGGAATAGAGCTTTGTAACCTTTATTTTCAAGCCCCAGTAATTCAAGGGAAAGGCTTCTGGCTTCTTCCATCACATCCACAAAATCTTTACTGCGATGGGATATTTCCAGTATGGATAAGCCGGAATTGTTGTAATCCAGAATTGCCTGTGAGGCTTCTTTAAAAACTTCTTGTGGCAAGATACAAGGTCCTGCACTATAATTGTGTTTTTTCATAAAGGGTGTATTTAAACAAAGATGCTAAAACTAGCCTGATTATTATGTTAGTAAATAATTAAAACCTGTCCAGCCAAGTTACAAAAGTGGTGAGTCAAATAAAAATTGAATAGTTGCACAAGCATTGTATTGCCTGCGAATTTCGAGGGTATGGTAATTTCTTAAAGCTTTTGTAAAAAAGCCAGGGTATCTACATTATCTGCATAATCCCATAGGTAGGGTTGCTGGGTTTCTCCAAAATTCACTGTGCCTTTGGTTTTATCCTTTGTCACTATACATTGTAAATTTTCCTTATTGCTTTCCAGGATTTCTTCCAGCTCTTGCCGGGTTGAATACATTTCGTAGAACACTGTTGCAATAGGAGAACCAAAGCCTGCATCTTCTTTTAAGACGAGAAACCCATTATCCAAAAATTTGAAATTACTCATAAGGTATACCGCTTTATTATAATCGTAGTTGTTGGCATACTTTGCATGGTCTAACAGGCGGTCCCAGGAGGAGATGGATTTATAAAATGCGTCGAAATCGTAATCCTGCGGTACATAAAGCTTGGAGACATTCCTGCACCCCAGCCCAAAGTATCTGAAAATATCTTCACCCAATGCTTCTAGCTGTTCCCTGGTTTCATTACCTGTAAGAACGGCAACCGAGTTACGATTCTTCCTGATGATGGAAGGTTTTCCCGCAAAATAATATTCAAAATACCGGGCAGTATTATTGCTTCCGGTTGCGATCACCGCATCAAAATGTTCAAGCCTGCCTTCTGTAAATGTGATCCTATTCTCATATTCAGGTTCCAAAGATGTAAGAAACCGAGTTATGATAGGCAATAATTTTTGATCATTTGAAGATTGTTTTACTATCACTTTATGTCCTGAAATTAATACTGAAATAAAGTCATGAAAACCAACCAGGGGGATATTCCCGGCCATAATAATTGCAACTGTTTTTAAGCCTTCGCTATTAAGTTCATATGGTTCAAGCCAGTTATCAATATTCTCCCTTGTAAGTGCCCGGCTCCAGTTTTCAATAGAGAAAAGAACATTCTCTCTTGTAAACCATCCATTATAGTGAACGGCCATATTTATTTGCTCCTCAAATTCAGCAATCAAAGCCTTATCCCCGCCATTGTCCAAATCATTCTGTGATCCTTCCCCAAAAAACTGCTTCAGGAATTTTCCAAGTTCAATAAAATGTGATTTTCGCTGCTGTATTGTCATCGTGCTTATTTGGTTATGAAGTGATTTGGCTTTAAATTTGTGCGCGAAATTAAAAGTTATTGATCAAAATTCAGCTATGATTCAAAATAAATCCCGGTTTTTCACCGGTTGTGTTTGAATAAGAAGCTAAATTTACTAATAAAAAGAGCTATGGCAATTATTATAACAGATGAATGTATAAACTGCGGGGCCTGTGAGCCCGAGTGTCCAAACACTGCGATCTATGAAGGTGCAGATGACTGGCGGTATGCAGACGGGACAGACCTTGAAGGAAATATAATCCTACCGGACGGGCGTAAAGCCAATGCCAATGAGGCCCAGGAGCCGGTAAGTGACGAGATATATTACATCGTACCAGATAAGTGTACAGAGTGTAAAGGATTCCACGAGGAGCCTCAATGTGCTGCCGTTTGTCCTGTAGATTGTTGTGTGCCAGATGAGGACAACGTTGAGACGGAGGAAGAGTTACTCGCTAAACAACGATTTATGCACAACGAGTAAGAGTATTTAAAACGTGAAAATTGATAAAAAATCCCGCTTTAATGGCGGGATTTTTTTAATTCTAGCTTATAAGGTATTTAAGTTCGTTTCTGTAGGTAGAAGGTGTCTTCCCGGTATATTTTTTAAACAACCTGTTGAAATGACTAAAATTATTAAACCCGCTGTCAAAACAAACATCAAGAATGCTTATCTGTTTTTCATGTAAAAGTTTGGCAGCGTGTACCAGCCTGTATTCATTGACAAACTGTACAAAGGTTTTTCCGGTGATCTTTTTGAAATACCTGCAAAAAGATTGCTCTGTCATACTCACTAAATCTGCAATTTCTTCAAGGGTGATCTGCCGGTGAAATTCTTCTTTTACAAAATTGAATATAATATTGATGCGGTTGTTATCCTGTAATTCTGCTTCCAGGATAAAACCCTTTGCATTAAGTATGGTATAATTTTC
>DATHWA010000225.1:0-2373 GCA_035461025.1 Gillisia sp.
ACATAAAAAGGAACGTTACCAGGATTTGAAATAATACTGTTCGGCTAATACTTAATGGAATTGCAGCCATGAGGGCCATTGTAGATAGAATTAAAAGTATTTTTAAGCTCTTATTGGGGATTTTTACGATCCAAAAATAAAATATAAAAGCCGCAGCCAAGCTATAAAAGTAGGAAAGTCCGTTGGTAAAGGAAAAAGTACCCGGCACCCTAAAAAATTCGGCTGTACCTCCAAAACCTGAACCTTCCAGATCCCCTCCAATACCCCTGTTCACAAAGGCACTTTGTGGACTAAAAAACTGAGCAGCAACCAACAAGGTCATTCCTATATTTAACCATAACACCATTTTTCCCAGGTGTAATACATCAGCCTTATTAAAAACACTCCCTATAATAAAGATGAGGGGAAAATGAATTGCTGTAATGCGAAAACCAAAAAGGGCAACCGTTATATTTTCATGACCAATAATTAAAGCTATTGAAAATGCTAAAACGGTAACTGCCCACATTAGGAGCACATAGCTGTTTGGCTTAAATAAATTATGTTTAAAAGCCATAAAGATCATCCATAAAGCTAAAGGGTCCCTTATGATCAACAAAGGTTCAGCCAGGGATGGTAACACCCATTTTCTTAATGCCCCTTCAAAAATGAGAAGAAAGAAATAAATCCATATCCCCTTTTTCAATCCCCCAATATTTTTCTTAGTCACAATGAATTGTTTTCTAGATATTGCGTTATAATTTTCGCAATTCTCTTCCCATATAAAGTGCGTGGCATTGCTTCTGCTGTTCTCATTGCTTCCTGCCCAACTTTTTCCAAACATTCGGGCTGTTCCAAAATTGTTTCTAATTTTTGAATTAAGGACTTTGAATCGCCCGCATTAACCAGCCAACCATTTTTCCCATCCCTTATAAAATCTGCCCCACAGGTTCTTTCAGTTGTGATAACAGGTGTTCCCTGGGACATAGCCTCAGATATCACCAATCCATATCCTTCAAAAAGGGAAGGAAACACAAAAATATCATGGGTTCGCATTAGGTTTAATATTTCACTATTTGACAATGACTCCATCCAGGTATGTGTTGCCAATTCCCTATCTAAAACCTCACAACTTTCCTCAACTCTTCGTCCAATAATCGTTAATTCTACCAGATCACTTAAGTGTTCTGCTGCATCTAAAAGATTTGCAAGCCCCTTTCTTTGGGATAAACTCCCAACAAATAACAATCTCAATTTACGGTTGACAAACCTATCATAAGATCTGTTTTGATATACTTCTGGAAAACCGTACGGTATAACATGAATTGGTGCCAATGTTCCAGGATATAATTCTAAGGTTTTTTTGGTAAAGTTGCTGGCAACGAAAATTATATCTGCCAAAGCTAATTCCTGATCCTTATAGGATAATTTTTTTTCTGAATCCTTTAAGCCAGTAAGTGTCATAGCCCAGTCTGGACGCTTCAACTTCTCAAGTTCCAGATATTTCTTGTGAGCTCTCCAGTACCCAATGGGTAAATCATACAAGCAAACAATTCCTCTTGATCTAGCCCTTCTAAAAGTGTGAAGTGCCCCATCCTCATAAGCATAAACGGCATTTACTTCTCCCAAATTTTTAGAAACATGAGAATCCAGATCCTGGTAGACACGGTCTATACAAAATATACCTTTCTCGTGGGCCAATGCATATTGATATCCCAATTTTTGGGAAGCCAGGCGCCCCAACTCCTTAAAAGGCCTGGTACAGGTAAATGGTTTTAAATTTGAATTCAAAGTTCTTCTGCGAAATTCCTTAAAGGGACCATATTCCGATAGTATATTAGAAAAGGTATTTTGAAAAAAAGCAATACAGGTATAAAATTTTTCGAGAAGTCCGGCTCTTGCCAAAGCATCAGCCACTTCCCGAACATTGGCATTCCCCGTTGGATGTGAAAGTATTATTTTCATTTATTTTTAGTTTGGCAAACTTTTAAAAAACTCTTTTTAAAGCCTCAAACTGACAGGTTCCTGATGCTTCTGTAAATTTTTTAACCTTTTTAAAAAATCCATTTATCATTATGGGTACTGTTTAAGAATTAGTTTAATTTTTAACATTATGAAAAGCGGAGCTTTTTAATAATTTAAAATATTGTTTAGAAATAACTTCTGTAGTATGACCTTTCAAGTGAGTGTTAAAATTGTTCCGAAGACTCAATTCCAAAATGGGGTTTCCCAATAATTCCTGAACTTTTTCGTAAAAAGACTCTATGTTGTTTCTCTGGAAAACCACCCCAGCATTTCCAACCGCGTCAGGTAATCCGCCTCCATCTGAAACAATTGGCAAACAACCACACGCCATGCCCTCCAGGGCAACAATTCCAAAGGGTACTCTCCACC
>DATHWA010000226.1:0-3897 GCA_035461025.1 Gillisia sp.
TTCTGTATACTCCCGGCGAATAGCGGGTCCCTGCCAAAGGTCCCAATCCAGTCCCTGTGGAACAGGTGCTTGCTTTTGCACAGGGACTTCTTCCCTCGCATTCGTATAAAAAGCAACTGCTTTATAAGGGCTGCCAATCACCCCTTTATGAATTTCATTAATTATTTCTATAGTGTGGTGAGATGATCGCTGTTGATTCCCCATCTGCACCACTTTTCCAAATTTTTTAGTAGCTTCAACAAGCAATTCGTTCTCCATCATATTATGGCTTGAGGGTTTTTCCACATAAACATGTTTTCCCCCCTTGAGTGCAAGAATAGAACCCGGCGTGTGCCAATGATCCGGAGTGGCATTTATTATTGCATCTACCTTTGGATCATCAATAACCTTTCGAATATCATTTTCAGATTTTGGCAGGTAGTCCAGATGTTCAGCAAAAGTTTTCTGAGAATTCAAACGCTGGCTTTCCATCACATCACACAAATACACCAGCTCCACATTAGCCTGCTTCATTACAATGGGCTCTATAAAGGCACCAAGCCTGCGACCCAAACCGGCAATAGCAACGTGAACCCTTTCATTGGAACCTATAATGCGGCGATAACTTTTGGCAGTCATTCCCATTGCAGATCCCGCTACTAAAAAACCTGCACTTCCTAAAGCAGTTTGTTTTATGAATTTTCTTCTTGATGTCATGGAGAAGGTTTAAAATGTTTTTATTTTGATGTTTCTGAAAGATACGTGGTCTCCGTGGTCCTGAAGCAGGATATGCCCCCGGTCTTTTTCACCGAAATCCGGCCAATCCACATATTTACTTTCTGAAACCAGTCTTCTGAATTCATCACTTTTCCTTTCATATTCCAGAACTTTTACTCCATTAAGCCAATGTTCCACTTTATTATCTTTAGAAACAATTCTGCCTGAGTTCCACTCTCCTACAGGATTCACAGGTTTATTTGGATCTGCCTGTTTAAGATCATATAAGGATGCCAGGGTCCTGCTGCCTTCGTGGTTGCCCAGTTTGGCATCCGGATGAACTGCATCATCAAGGATCTGGTATTCCAGTCCTATAGAAGATCCGGGCCCTTTATTGAGATCTGTATCCACGTAATATTTAACTCCACTGTTGGCTCCTTCGGTAATTTTAAAATCAAATTTAAGATCAAAATCCCCATAAAGTTCTTTGGTAACTATATCCCCTCCCGCAGCAGATTCTGCTCCCCCGGAGGCGAGTACAGTAAGCTCTCCATCTTGTATTTTCCATCCTTTAGCCGGAAAATCATCAAGCCGGGCGCCACGCCATCCCTCTGTAGTTTCACCATCCCAGAGTAATTCCCATCCGTTCTTTTTTTCATCTGCCGTAAGAGTGTTTTTGGTTTTTACAGGTTCAACAGGTATCTCCCGGGTATATTCTCCAACATTTTCGGTAATGATCCTAATGTTCTTCCAAATGATCTCCGTGCCTTCCTCTGCGTCTTCATTGATGCTGTGGACCTGCAGGGCTATAAATCCCGAAGAGGTTTTATCATCTATTAGATGAGCTGCAGGAACCCCATTGATCCAGGTTCTTATAGTGTCTCCAATCGCTTCTATCCTATAGGAATTCCAATCATTCTGCTTAAAAGCCTGCCTGGCCTCATTCCCATCATCCAGGGGAAATAACCAACCCCGCCTGGCTTCATCATAGATACCTCCACTCCAGGCCCGCTCAGATGGATCAATCTCTACCTGGTAGCCGTGAACCCTACCATCCATATAATGATCAAAACTGTTACTCCTTATTTGAATACCGGAGTTCATACTGGGATCAACTTTAAAATCGAGCAGCAATATAAAATCATCATACATTTTTTCTGTAGCAAGGAAAGTATTGGGAGTGCCATGAACAGTGGTCCCAACAATGGTGCTATCTCTAACTTCATAAATTGCTTCCCCACCTAATTGGGTCCAGCCGGAAAGGGATTCCCCATCAAACAAGGGCTCCCATGGATCCTTGTCCTGGCTTTGCGCTATATTTATACCTGTTCCTGATAAAATTAAAACAGACAGGCTAAAGCGCATAAAAGAAGTGCTTTTCATAAGATTGTTTTATTTTTTCCTTCTGCTGAAGGTTTTTATGAGACACATACAATGTGAATAAAGTTTTCACAGATAGAAGATAAGAAAAAATCAAGACGTAAACACTGCATCACCTCATACATAAGAAATTCAGGGTGTATTTCACAACCTCCTACATCCCTTTATTCCGAAAATTTCGGAATGGATTGTGATAATTTATTTGGCTTGTCTTTAAACTAAATTTCTTCAGCCTAAGACTTCGCTTTTTAAACGCACCCGGTGTGAAAATATCCAACGGGGTATTCCTTTCACCCGGAATACACCTGCCCGTCCTTGCTACTCATTAGCCTAAAATACATCAGTTTATATCCAAAATAAAGGAGTACATTTCATCCTTATCCCAAATCGAGATGTCTAAAATTTTTAAACAAGCGTTGCTTGTTATATTTGCAGGTGGATTGCTTGCAGTAGCGGCCTGGAGCAGCTATTTGGTTTATAAATATTCTTCAGAGGCAGCAGATATCAAGAAGGATTACAGCGAACTTAACAGCATAACTCACGGGATCCTGTCTGTAAATCTATGGAGGGACCATTTAACCGATATGGTACTGAACCGTATTGATGAATTTGAATTCACAGAGGAACAGGAAGATACCCTCGTCCATCAGGTAGAAAATATTCTTAGCGCCGGGATCGATAAAGGGGACAGTTTAATGGACCTCAAACAAAAAACCATTAAGGGAAAGCTTAGGAAATTTGCTGTTAGAACGCTGGTGCCTGAGGAAAAGATCCGGGCCCTGGTACCTATGTTTGCTCAAACCATCGTAGATGAAATCCAAAAACCGGAAAATAAAGATGCGCTAAAATATGTTATAAAAAGCAAACTCCAGGAATACAGTGATATGACCCACGCAAATTCTGAAGTTGCCAATATGAGGCTCAACGAGCTTTTTGATAAATACGAGGTAGAAGATCTGGCAGGTTTTAACCGGAAAACCTCAAAAGATCTTAGGGAACTGGAAGCCCTAACCTACAAGCATACATACATCCTGCTGGGGATAATAATTCCTTTCCTCCTTCTTTGGTGGTTCCTTAGAAATCAAAAAATACTGCATACCCCGCTGTTTATCACTTCTGTACTTTTCTCCTTAGCACTTCTTTTTGCAGGGCTAACCGCCCCAATGATAGAAATAGATGCACGATTCCAGCAGGTGAATTTTCTTTTGATTGGCGAACAAATAACCTTTAACGATCAGGTAATTTTCTTTCAAAGTAAAAGTATCCTGCAGGTGATTGAAATATTATTTGCAACGGGAAAAGTAGATTCATTTTTGGTAGGACTTCTTATTCTTGTCTTCAGTATAATTTTTCCGGTGGCAAAACTTTTATCTACACAGGTTTACCTTTCCGGAAATGAAAAGCTCAGAAAAAATAAGGTCTTAAAATTCTTTGCCTTCAAGTCGGGGAAATGGAGTATGGCAGATGTGTATGTGATCGCAGTTTTTATGGCTTATATAGGTTTCCAGGGAATATTTGATCACCAGCTCTCAAATTTAAATATTGAAACCGAATCGCTCGTAAGTATTTCAACTAACCGAACCTCCCTGCAACCCGGATTTATAACATTCATTGGCTTCGTCTTGTTCAGTTTGCTTCTTTCCACGATTCTGAAAAAGATAACTTTAAAAAAGAAACCGGGCATTCAGGCTGAAGGATTTGAGGGCATATTAAGCTGAGAGATTTTAATTTTTGAAATATCTGAAATTTTCGATTTGCCAATCAATATTTATTAAAACAAAGGCCAAGTGATTCTTTTTCATTAACCAAGAATTAAGTCTA
>DATHWA010000227.1:0-15484 GCA_035461025.1 Gillisia sp.
AATCTTGAAGCGCACCATTTGAGACAGTAAAATCCCCTTGAGTCAAATTATCCACTCCATCCTCAAAGTTAATATTAATAGGTATAGGAGAATTGGAAGTAGGATTTGGTTCGGAACTGGTTATTGTAACCCCTTGCCCCACAACACTAAAAATCGAGAAAAAAAACAAGAACAAAAAAACAACCCATACCCTACCCCTGCCAACAAAGTTGGGAAACGAAAAGTAAGTGAATAATGCGCAGGTATTGGTACCGCTCATTTAAAATGGGTTTAGCGGTAAATATAGTGTAGATTCTATAGAAAAAAGTTTGAGTTTTGTTAACATTTAAACACAAAAGCGCTGTATAAAGATTGTTAATGAGGGGGTTGCGAACGCATTTGCATTTCACATATAATCCCTTACCCGGAGATCCGGCTCGTGAATAATCTTTATACAGCCTCCTGCAGAAACTGAAATATTAACTGTAGGTCTAAGCCTCTGTAGTCTCTTTATTTTTAACTACTAAACGGAATCCTTCCCCATGAATGTTCAGGATCTCCACGTTCTCATCCTTTTTAAGGTACTTACGAAGCTTGGCGATGTAAACATCCATACTTCTGGAAGTAAAGTAGTTATCATCCCTCCAAATTTTGGTTAAAGCAAGCTCCCTTGGCATAAGGTCATTTTCATGTAATGCAAGCAGGCGCAATAACTCATTTTCTTTTGGTGACAGTTTTGTTGGCTCTTCATCCCTAAAAGTAAGGAACCTCAACTTTGAATTAAGATGGAAATCCCCAATCTGGAATTCAAATTGCTTACTGTCTGCAACACTATCTGTAGCCTTGCGCTGCATGATAGCTTTTATCTTCATCAAGAGTACTTCACTGTCAAAAGGCTTGTTAAGGTAATCATCTGCCCCTACTTTATAACCTTTCAACACATCCTCCTTCATAGCCTTGGCCGTTAAGAAGATAATTGGAATTTCCTCATTCTTGTCACGAATTTCCTTAGCCAGGGTAAACCCGTCTTTATAAGGCATCATAACATCAAGAATACAAAGGTCAAAATCATCCTTTTTGAATTTTTCAAAACCTTCCATACCATTCTTGGCGTGAGTGACTTCATAGTCGTTCATCGCCAGGTAATCTTTTAGTACCGTTCCAAAGTTTGGATCGTCTTCAACAAGTAAAATCTTTTTGTTTTCAGTTTCCATATTTCTAAGTTATTAATGGTAATTTAATTATAAACGTACTCCCCCTGCCTTTCTCACTTTCCACAGATATGGTCCCGTGATGATCGTCAAGGATTCTTTTTGCATAAGCAAGGCCTAGTCCATGGCCCTTTACATTATGTATATCACCCGTGTGTTCACGGTAAAATTTTTCAAATATTTTTTTCTGTACAGTTCTGGTCATCCCGGGGCCCTGGTCTCTTACTTTCATAACAATGTAATTTCTCACATTCTCTGTATAAATATCCACCTTTGGCTCCCCTTCAGAATACTTGATCGCATTGTCAAGTATATTCACCACCACATTGGTAAGATGGTTCTCATTTGCCAGTACAGAAGATTTTAATGCCCCAAAATGTGTTTTGACATAACCATTCCTGTCCTCTACAATAAGCTCTACATGCGTGATCGCCTCCTCTATTACTTCATGAAGATGTAACCGCTCCTTCTTAAGGTCCAGCTCATTCTTCTCAAGTTTTGATATCTGTAAAACGTTTTCCACCTGTGCGTTCATTCTCTTGTTCTCATCCCTTATCATTTGAAGATACCTGTTCACTTTGGTGGTATCATTGATGATCTTTGGGTTCTTTATAGCATCCAGTGCAAGGTTTATTGTGGCTATTGGGGTCTTGAACTCATGTGTCATATTATTAATAAAATCTGTCTTGATCTGCGAGATCTGTCGCTGCTTGATCAACTGGGACAGGGCACTGGAATATGCGATAACTATAATTAAAGTAAACATAATGGATAAGGCTGCCATTAATGTTACAGATGATAGAACTACCTTCTTCTTTCCCGTAAAATTCACCAGCAACTGGTAATTACTGGTGCCAACCGCATCTACAAACAACGGCACAGAATAGGTAGCCGGGTAATCCAGCGAAAAATTATCTGAATGAATTTTGGTTGCCAGGGAGTTGCTGTACACCCCGTATTCAAATTCTGTATCCAGATTATAATTTCTCAATTCCCGTTTAAGCAAAGATGAAATTTGCTCTTCAGAAACTCTCTTATGTATAGGAATGCGGGAGGTAAACTCAGAAATATATGTGCGCAACAAATTTCTTTGCATCTCATTCATCCCCATTAACTGCTCTATTTTTTCCTCGGTGGTTAACGAATTGCCATTATTGCCCTCGCCATTAAGAATATTACCCATATTCTGGCTCAAAACATTTGCTAACTCGACACTATCTCTTTGAGATATAAGAAAATCTGAAGAAATTTTGTTATCATTTTCTACAATTCCTTCCGGTCCTATATCATCATTACTTCTTACCCTGTCACGGTCTAGCTGAAAGTATTCCATTAACGCCATCTCATCTAAAGAGATATTCTCACCGTCTCCCTGATTAAATTCAAACCAGAAATTTTCAAGTTCCTGGTTTTGCAATTCTTTAGAAACATTTATCAAAACCTGCCTGGCGTTATATGAAAATTGCTCTTCCTTGTCATCAACCGTGCTTTTAATCCAGTATCCCTGTACGAAAATTATCCCAATAAGCGACAAACTCATTAGCACCACGAGAAGTAGGAATAACTTTTTATTCATGCTTCAAAAGTAAGATTTTAACATTTAGAGCTTAATCTGTTTAACCAAATGTTAACAAAACAAACTTTAATTTTTACTAGGCTTTAAGAGAATTTCATGAAGATTTCGCACCTGCGTGCGAGTGGAGGATAGTTCATTATTTTTAATTTGATAATCTGCCAGTTCCAGTTTCTGTTCATCACTCCACTGGTGCTGCATTCTGGCTTCAATTTCTTCGAATGAACTATCATCTCTTTTTTGGAGTCTGGCGACTCTTTCTTCCAATTTAGCGGTAACAAGAATCACCGCATCGCATTTTTTATAACCGCCGCTTTCAAAGAGGATCGCAGCTTCATAGATCACATACGGTGCATCCTGCTCCTTTTTCCAATTTTCAAAGTGAGCGGCGACTGCAGGATGGATTATCAAATTGAGTTTTTCCAATTTTTCTGCGGAAGCAAAAACCTGTGAGGCAATGAATTTTCTATCCGGCATATTTGACTTGTAAGCCGAGGGACCCAACAGGGAAATAACTGCAGAACGTACCGCCTCACTGGTTTCCAGTAATTTTTTTCCCGCATCATCGGCAATATAAACCGGAATTCCCAGCTCCTTAAAGAATCCTGCAACGGTGGTCTTTCCACTTCCAATACCTCCTGTAAGACCTATTACTTTCATCGTCTTATCACAAATTGTATCCTTCTTTCATTAAGCCTTACATTATTTACAAAGGATGGCTTTTCCACAACCTGGGCCAGGAGATAACCTTCACTGGCAAGGGCGTGTTGAAAATCTACCACCACTTTGAAGGAAGAGGCCTTCACTTTTTCAAAGTCCTTTAGACTTACCTGATAGAACAAAGCAACTTCTTTAGGAAAGATCACTACATTTTGGTCATTTGGAACATTGATCACCTCGATGGGTATTTCAACTTTTCCTTCCGTGAATTTATCTGTACGCAGGCTGTAGTTCACATCATCCCTGAAAAATGTCACATTCTTAAGGCCGCCGGTTTCCAATTTTACCGTACCGGATATATCCCTATTTATATTATTGATCTTCAGGGAACGAGTACCAACCTCTTCCAGGGTATCCAGCACACTTGCCGGGCCGCTAACCTGCACGGTGTCCGGCGCCAGCTCTATTTCTTCCAGGGCTGAATATCCTACGGCAAAACCAAGTTCTATGTTTGAGATCACTTTTATTGTCTTTAATGCCTTTTGTTCAAATCCTATCCGGAGGTCCTGTTGCAGGAAGCCGGTATTTTCATAAGATATGTTAAGCTGCGAGATTATTGCCTGCTTTTGTTGTTCGAGTTCATAGACGAGGTTGTTGTCCTCTACCCTTGCTTCGCTTAGATCTATTTGAAGCTCGGGTGGTATAAGCCTGTAGCGCGCAATTTTAAATCCATTATCCCTTAATCTTAGCTCCAGGGAAGTTGCCCTGTTATCTGCCAGGATCTTATCTTTTGGCGCATTGATATACTGTACAGGTACCTCTACCGGAACAGTATATTGTTTTGAGAACTGAACGAAGATCCAGATGACTGCTGAAAAACCCAGAAAGAAAAGAAAGGTTTTCAAGGGCCCTTTCTGGATCCATTGTTTTGATGGTTTAGTCTTCTTCATTATTACTGAAAAACAAATTAGGAAATGCGGTTTGCGGAGTCATTTTCATAAAATATAATTTCCATACAGATTGTAAAAATCCCGTGCCATACCCCCAGAACTGAATAAAGGTAGCTACTACTGCTGCAATCCCAATATAAAAACTTTTATTCTTAAAAGTGGCATCTATGGCTATAATCACAAAATAGGCCACAAAGACCCAAAATAGTATTGACCATCCCAGTGACAGGAGTATCAGGGAAAATAGCAGCGCCGCTATAAATACCGTGGGGAACCAATAGGTGATTTTTGCAGATCCCGGATGCCACATGTTAAGGATAGGCCTAACCTTTCCAAATTTTCTAACCTGCTGGTAAAACTTTTTCCAGTCTATCCTTCTTTTATGGTAGACAGCCGCATCCGGGATAAGGGCGGTGGAGAATTCCATTTTTTCCAATCGTAAGGACAGATCCGGATCTTCACCGGGATGTATATTGCCAAAACCTCCGGAAGCTTCAAAAGCAGCCCTGGAGATCCCCATATTAAAACTCCGTGGCTGGAATTTACCTACAGCTTTTTTATTTCCTCTTATTCCCCCTGTAGTTAAAGTGGAGGTCATTGCATAATTTATAGCCTTTTGAATGGACGAAAAGGATGGATGAGCCGCATCCGGCCCGCCAAAGCAGTCTACAAAGTTTTTATTCAGAAAAGAATCTACTTCCCATAAGTAGTCCGGGGGTAATAAAACATCTGAATCCAGGATGAGGAAATAATTTCCCTCAGCTTTTTTCATTCCAAAATTACGGGAATCCCCGGGTCCGGAGTTCGGTTTAAAATAATATGAAATATTAAGAAGATCTTCAAAATCCTTAAGCACCTCCTTGCAAGGAATAGTAGAGCCGTCCTCTACAATTACAATTTCAAAATCTTTCTCAAAATCCAGGGCCAGCATGCTTTGCAGCAATTCCCTGATCTCCCCGGGCCGGTTATATACCGGAATAACAAATGAAAATTTTAATTGCATACCTGCAAGTTCTGAAAAATTATGATTTTACCGGAAAAAACTTAGCCCCGAAATTACGGGGCTAAGGATTCAATTTTATTCTATAATTTACTCCAGATCCTGGTCCTTTACAAAAGCCTGCATTACCTGCTGACTCACCCCCATATTGGAGAAACCTCCGTCATTATAAAGATTTTGGAGTGTAACTTTTTTAGTAAGATCAGAGAATAAGGTCACGGTATAGTCTGCACATTCCAATGCGGTGGCATTTCCAAGTGGTGACATTTTATCAGCATAAGCAATAAAGCCATCAAATCCTTTTACTCCCTGTCGTTCCGTGGTAGGAGTTGGAGACTGGGAAATAGTGTTTACCCTCACTTTTTTCTCTGTTCCGAAGAAATATCCAAAACTACGTGCAATAGATTCTAAATATGCTTTATTGTCGGCCATATCATTGTAATCAGGAAAAACACGCTGTGCAGCCATATAAGTAAGTGCTACTATACTCCCCCACTCATTCATAGCGTCTTTTTTATACAATACCTGCATGGTCTTATGAAAAGAAACAGCAGAAATATCCCAACCTTTTGTGGTGAAATCATAGTTCATATTGGTATAATGATTTCCTTTACGAACGTTCACAGACATTCCAATGGAATGAAGCACGAAGTCCAGTTTTCCACCTAAAATTTCAGTTGCCTTCTCTACAAGGTTTTCAAGATCCTCCACACTGGTAGCATCTGCAGGAATGATCTGGGAGTTGGTTTTTTCACCAAGGCTCTTTAGGGTTCCCATCCTCAAAGCAATAGGCGCATTTGTAAGAACAAAAGTCCCTCCTTCTTCATGAACTCTTTCTGCGGTTTTCCAGGCGATAGAATTTTCATCCAGCGCACCAAAGATAATTCCTCTCTTCCCTTTAAGTAGATTGTATGACATGTAATTTGGTTTTATGGTTGTTTTAAGCCTGTAAATATAACAAACTATAATTTAATTAAGCAGTGCCCTGGCGTGGGCCATTGCACTCTCGCTCCTGGTATCCCCGCCAAGCATCATGGCCAGTTCCTCTATACGTTCCCCGTTACTCAATTCCTTGATCTTGGTTACAGTACTATTGGCTTCGTCCTGTTTAAAGATCTTAAAATGGCTACTGCCTTTCCCTGCGATTTGAGGGAGATGGGTAATTGAGATCACCTGCATGCTGTTCCCCATTCTTTGCAGAATATCGCCCATCTTCTGGGCAATATCACCGGATACCCCTGTATCTATTTCATCAAAGATAATTGTGGGCAGCTTGCTTTGGGTAGCCAGGATACTCTTCACCGCCAGCATAATTCTCGAAAGTTCCCCACCGGAAGCTGCTTTTTTAATATCGGTAAAATTTCCGCCTTTATTGGCAGAAAGGAACCAGCCTAACTGATCATGACCGTTACTAAAAAATTCCTTTTGTTGCTCCAGTTCAATTTTCAACCTTGCATTGGGCATCCCAAGATCCCCAATGATCTTTTCCACCTCTTTTGTGAAGGTGGTAATTACTGAAGCCCTTTTTTTATGGATCTCTGTAGCTATTTTAGTGAGCTCTTCTTTTTTAAGCTGAATTTCCTTCTGAAGTTTTTCCAGGTTGGCTTCAGCATTTTCAGTCATATCCACTTTTTCGCGGAGTGCAGTAGTGATTTCCAGTAGTTCTTCAACTGAAGATGCCGCGTGTTTCTTTTGTAAATTATAGATAAGCTGAAGTTTAGAATTCACCTCTTCCAGCTCCTCAGGGTTTGCCTCGATTCTCTCAAGAGAATTCTCCAGTTCCTGCTCTATATCGTCAAGCTCAATTATCACACTCTGCACTCTTTCGTGAAGGGTAGCATAATTTGCTGAAAGTGCAGATATCTTTGCAAGGTCTGCCCGTACGTTCTTTAAAGATGCAAGGCTCCCTATTTCTTCCTGCCTTACCTGGTTAAGAGCACTGCTAAGATGCTCTGTAAGCACCTCTACATTATTCAGCTCTTCATACCGCTCTTCCAGTTCTTCCTGCATTCCACTCTTTAGCCTCGCCTCCTCCAACTCTGTTACAAGGAAAAGGTTATAATCGTGCTCCTTTATTGCTCTGGCCTGTTCTTCCCTAAGATCCGTTAGGTTTTGTTCCAGCTTTCTAAGGGATCTTAATTCAGATCGATAAGTACCCAGTACCTCCCTGTTTTTCGCCAGAAGGTCGAGAACCTGAAACTGGTAGGTATTCTCACCAAGGCTTAGGGTTTGATGCTGCCCGTGAATGTCTATTAAGAGATCTCCAAGTTTTACAAGAACCGGAAGGGTCACCGGGGTATCATTAATAAAAGCCCGGGATTTGCCCGAGGCGAGGATCTCTCTTCTTACAAAGGTGGTCTCTTCATAATCCAGGTCTTCTTTCTCAAAGAAGCCTGTAAGATTATAATTGGCGACCTGGAAGGTACCCTCGATCACACATTTATTCTGATTATTTTTTATCACGCTATAATCTGCACGCTTACCCAGGAGCAAACCCAGAGCGCCAAGCATTATAGATTTTCCCGCGCCGGTTTCCCCGGTGATGATAGTAAATCCCTGCTGAAGATCAATTTTAATATCCTCAATTAGAGCGTAATTTTTTATAGAAAGTGCTGTGAGCAAAGTGTATCAAATTTGAAGTTAAAGATACATGAGAAAACCTTCTCAATCAAAGCCAAAAAAAGATTTAGGGTTGTATCCTGCGCCAGTTTTCTGCGTAATTGGGAGCAATCCTGTTGAGTGCAGTGACCACACCGGTTACAGGCACCTGTGGCCCGCCCGAAAATATTTGTTCTATTTCCCTGGCCTTGGCATCAAAAAACACTCGCATAAGAAGAGAATTGGGTCTGCTTTGATTAAGGTCCTGTAAACCTACAATAGCATTTGCCACTGCCTGTTTCCCTGCCCCGGTGTCTTTGTGCATAAGGTCCAAACCAACCCTGTGGTATTCATACAATGCTGCCCTGTATCCTGCAAAGGCATTGGACAGTAAGTCGGCATTTAGCCTGTAACGGGAGCGGTTTCCGTCACCACCACGCCAGCCTCGCATATTTCCCTGCTGGGCGGTAGTAACTATCCTGTTTGCCTCCTCGTAATACCTTGTGCCGCCATTAAGTTCAAAGGTATCTGCATCCAGTCCTAATATGGTGTAAACGTAAAAGGAGAGAACTGAAACTAAGTTTGAGGAATATGCATTTTGACTATATACCAATGGTTCAAATTCCCGGTAGTTAAAGTCCAGCTGTTCATCGTTAAAATTAAAAACCGAGGTCACCATAGAGGAACCAAAGACCGGCCTCGAAGATTGCACCTGTATTGTCCCGGTAAATGATTCATTATCAAAACTGGTGATATTGATAAAAACACTGCAGTTAATTCGTTCATTGGCTTCAAACTCCTGGTTGGTCCAGGAGGTCTGATTCATAAACTCAAAGAGGCTGCGCTGCAGGGTTTGAAAAACGGCGAGATTTGCCTGCCCGGTTTGATCTGCATTGACCACCACTTCACAATTAAGCTCCTGTGCCGGTACAAGGAACGGCAGAAAAACAAGTCCAAGAAAAAGGATTATTCTATTCATTGAAAAGCAGGATTACTTCATTTAAGATGTCCAGAGCAACTTCAGTTTTTGATTTTAGTTCAAATTCCTTTACCCCACTGCGGGATACAATACTTATTTTATTGGTGTCCTGCATAAACCCGGCACCTTTATCATTCATAGAATTAAGAACGATAAAATCCAGGTTTTTGCGCTTTAATTTGGATTTAGCATTCTTAAGCTCATCATTGGTTTCCAAAGCAAAACCTACTAGCTTCTGATCCTTCTTTGCCTCCCCAAGGGAAGCCAGTATATCCTGTGTAGGCTCCAGCTCAATTGAAAGAACAGCTTCTTTTTTCTTCATTTTTTGAGCAGCAACCACTCGTGGCTTATAATCGGCTACCGCGGCGGCTGCGATCACTACATCTACTTCTTCAAAATAATTATGAACTGCATCATACATTTCCCTTGCGCTGGTTACTCTCACAAGATCAATATCCTCATTCTTTATGTCCAAATGTGTAGGACCTGAAACGAGGACCACTCTGGCTCCCAGGGAAGCTGCAGTTTCAGCCAGGGCAAAACCCATTTTTCCGCTGGAATGGTTTCCAATAAAACGTACTGGATCAATAGCTTCGTATGTGGGACCCGCGGTTATTAAAACAGTTCTACCTCGCAGGGGTAATTTTTCAGAAAGATCACGGGTAATGAAGGATATAATATTCTCCGGCTCTGCCATACGTCCCTCGCCCTGCAATCCGCTGGCAAGTTCCCCGGACTCGGCCGGGATCATAATATTTCCGTATGACTGAAGGGTTGCCAGGCTATTCACTGTTGCAGGGTGTTTAAACATATCCAAATCCATGGCAGGTGCAAAATACACCGGACATTTAGCCGACAAATATGTAGCCAGTAAAAAATTATCACTTGCCCCTGCTGCCATTTTTGAGAGCGTATTGGCTGTAGCGGGGGCTATTAACATAAAATCGGCCCAAAGGCCGAGTTCTACGTGATTATTCCAGGATGTTTCTGCTTCCTCTTCCCTGGTAAAAGAAGAGATCACCTCATTTTTTGAAAGGGTGGCAAGCGTGAGCGGAGTTACAAAATCCTTTGCCGCCGGGGTCATAATGACTTTTACCCGGGCACCGGCCTTCATGAAAAGTCTTACCAGAGGAGCCGTTTTATAGGCTGCGATTCCGGCTGTAACACCTAATAGCACCTTTTTCCCCTCCAGTACGCTCATCAATTATTGATCCTGTGGTTCCTTGGTGTTTCTATAATAGATCTTATCTTCTAACCACTCCTGTACTGCCAGTGAATGTGGCTTAGGAAGTTTTTCATAGAACTTGGAAACTTCAATTTGCTCCTTGTTCTCAAAAATTTCATCAAGACTGTCGTTATAAGTAGCGAACTCATCTAGTTTTTCCAGTAATTCCTTTTTGATCTCACCATTGATTTGGGTAGCTCTCTTAGAAATTATTGAAATTGCCTCATAAATATTATTTGTTGGGGCATCTACCTGATTCTTGTCGATCGTGGTAGTATTGATTGGTGCATTGATCTTTTTTAAATCCATCATCATTCGTTAATTATAAATTTTGTAATCTAGATTCCAGGTCTGTAAATGAAGCCTGTATTGCATTATAGTGTTCATCCTCTTCAGAATAAAACCTCATATAATTGCTATAATAATCTTTGGCTGTAGTTAGCCTTTCTTTCATTAAATACTCGTAACTGTTTATTGCATACTGGTAAGCAGCATCAAAACGGTAGTAAAATGCAGCCTCTCTAAAAGGAGAACCCGGGTGTTCATTGATAAAATTAGTAAATGCCAAAATTGCGGCCTTACAGTTTTCTCCCCTTACTCCAAAATCTCCAATACGGTGATATTGTTTGGCGATTTCAAAATCTTTTTGTTCAAGTTTCACCCTCAAGGCTGTTGCCAGCTCATTGGCTTCCTGCAAATACTCACCATTTGGATATGCATCTGCGTATTTCTGAAGTTCAGCAATTGCTTTTAAAGTCTCTGTTTGGTCCAGGTCATATCTTGGGGACAGGTAATAGTAACTTTTCGCACTTTTAAACTGCGCTTCTTCTACCCGGTCACTATTAGGATAAGCCTGAACAAACCTTTCAAACTGGTAACCTGCCAGGTAATTATCTCCTACATGATAGTAGGAATCTGCAAAAAGAAAAGTCACCTTTTCCCCTTGCGGCTTGCCCCTGTACTGCGGAACAATTTGTTCAAATAACCTAATTGCTTTCCTGAATTTGGAATTGCTTTCCTCTTCTAAACCTTCGTTATACAGTTGTTCTGCCATCGCATATTTCTCCCCTGGCTCTGCTTCTTTTAATACCTTTTGGTATTCACTGCAAGAGGCCAGGATCAAAAACAATCCCGATAACAATAAAACTTTTTTAATTTTTGGTAAAAACATCTGGCAAAAGTACTCTTTTCTATGTTATTATAAAAACTTTCATTTCGGGCAAAAATTGCACGGCGCAGGAAGGTTTTTAAAAGTTATTTACGAAATTTTCTATTTCGCTGTTCAGTTTATCTGATGCCTTTACAAGCGGGAGCCTAAGTTCATTTTCAACAATATTCTTTGTGTGAAGCAGGGATTTTATCCCCACCGGATTTCCTTCAGCAAATATCATATCTATAGATGGCGCCACCTTATAGTGTAATTTGTAGGCTTCCTTAACTTTTCCATCCAAACCGAGACGAACCATTTCAGAAAATTCTGCAGGGAAACCCTGAGCAATTACAGAGATCACCCCGTGACCACCGGCAAGCACCATAGGTAAAGTTATCATATCATCCCCGGAGATCACCAGGAAACCTTCAGGAACCAAGTCTATTAATTTCATTGCCTGCACAATATCTCCTGCGGCCTCTTTAACGCCAATAATATTAGAGAAATCTTTAGCGAGCCTTTGCACGGTTGCAGGAAGTACATTGGATGCAGTTCTACCCGGGACGTTATACAAAACAATTGGTTTTGGTGAAACCTCAGCAAGCGCTTTGTAGTGTTGATAGATCCCTTCCTGGGAAGGTTTGTTGTAGTAAGGAGAAACAGAAAGAACAGCATCAAATTTCTCAAGATTCGTAGATTTAAATTCCTCTACCAAAGCCGCGGTATTGTTGCCTCCCATTCCAAGTACCAATGGCAACCTGTTATTATTCGCCTTTACAACCGTATCTATTACCAGTTGCTTTTCTTCCTTTGTAAGTGTAGCACTTTCCCCGGTGGTACCCAGCACTACCAGGTAGTTTATACCATTTTCTATCTGGTATTCTACCAATTTCTCAAGTGCTTTTGTATCTACTTCGAGGTCTTTGGTAAAAGGGGTAATAAGGGCTACCCCGGTCCCTATTAATTCTTTCATGTTAAGTTCTTTTAATATGTTTTAAATATTTAAGCAGCTCCTCCCGAAAAAGGGAAACCTCTTCTGCCTGGATCACCAGATCATACAATGGTTTGTTTTCTTTATATCTCCCCACCTTAAGCCCTGCATGACAATATGCAGTTAACAAATGCACAGGCGTGTTGGAATCTGCGGCAAAAGTAATAAGTAAATCAACTCCTTTAACAGCAAAATTCTTTAATTCTTCATTTTTTAATTCTGCCCGCAGATCTATATCATTAGGGCAAAAACGAAGACTTTCAAAATCCTTACCCGCTCTCCCATTTGCTGAAAAAACAATGACGAAAAATTTTTCTTCAGGGATCTTTAAATGAAACTTTAAATCCCTTAATACCTCCAAAGCTTTTAAATTCTTATTATCGATAATAACACCTAATGACCGTACTTTTCCACTGAAATTTTCGGGTTCCTGCTCTTCAAGCAATTGTGCAATTCTCTTCCTTGCAGCAGCACGCTTTAGCGGATTAATAAACATAGATTGTAATAAAATTAAAAAATGAAATTAAATTGGTTGGAGAATTATGCTTATTGCTAGATCAAGTTTGTAAGCCTCAGCGGCTTCTCTTCCGTAACAAAGAAATGAACTGCAAAGACTGCACATCCAAGACGTATTATTGTCTCTATGATCTCCACGCTTAGATCCCGGAGGTAAAATACCCCCATATCCCGAAGAACATCGGCAAAAATAAGGCCAAGTGCGAGTGAAACAAAGAACATTGATCTTTTTGAATAGGAATTCAAATAATATATAAAGGAGATAATACCCAGAATAAAAAGAATAAAGTAATAGATAAGGTAAACCGAATAAGCCATAAAGCCCGGAATGTATTCCCTAAGTTCTAAAAGATGATACCCCATAAGACCACCGTTAATCCCCACAATCCCGAAGAAGTAAAGCAACATAAAATAACCACCGTTCTTTATTACAACATATTTTAAACCTTCCACGATTAAAACCGTGTAAGATATAGATAGGAAGATCATAGAAAACTCTGCTGAATAAAACTCGGGATTCAGGTATCTCATTAGATAAGAGGCCACAGTAAAACCGGTAAAAAGATAAAAAGACGAATTAAGCATCTTTCTTCTGGAGAAAACCATCAAATAAGAAACCAGGAAAAAAAGAATATAAGAAGTATTTTCTAACCAGAGAAGACCGGTTAGAATGGACCAAAAATTAATAAGCAGGGCCAGGCATAGACCTGATAAAGCTAAAGATCTTATACTCATTTGGGGGCAAATTCGGGTAAATATAGAAAAATCCCATATTGAGTTTGTAACGAAAACGTTCTTTTATTAACAAATTCTTAAGAAAGCTTCATGTAAGGGGTCTAAGCAAGCAAATATTTAATTCTGCCTTATCTTTGCTAAATATCAATTATATGATGAAATATAAATTTCTCCTTTTACTTCTTCCAGTTCTGATTTTTAGTTCCTGCAAACAGGAAAACCTACTCCTGCGGGAAATTAAAGGGGAGAGAATTCCGGTAAATAATGAAATTGCAGAGGACACAGCCATTGCTAATTATATAAGACCATTTTCGCAACATATTAATAAGGTTCTGGATAGTGTGGTGGCTTACAATCCTCAATACCTCAACAAAAGCGAAGGGGAGTTAAATACAGCCATAGGAAATTTCATGGCAGATGTAATAATTGAGCAGGCAAACCCTGTTTTTAAATCCCGAACAGGAAAGAACATTGATATGGTGATCCTTAATTACGGCGGAATAAGAGCAACAATTGAAGAAGGACCACTCACTGCGAGAACAGCTTACAGCATTATGCCTTTTGAAAATGAGATCGTGGTGGCAGAACTTTCAGGATCCAGGATTAAAGAAATGCTTACTTATCTCGAAAACAACCGCACTGCACATCCCGTGAGCGGGATCAAGATAGAAATGAACCGGGACTATAAGATCACAAATGCTACTATAGACGGGCGACCTATAGACGAAAACAGCACTTATTTTGTAGCGACTTCAGATTATTTACAACAGGGAGGAGATAATATGAATTTCCTGAAGGATCCCATAACCTTACATGTGATTGATTACAAATTACGGAATGCCTATATAGATTATTTTAATAAAATTGACACCCTTAGGACTGTGAGGGATGACAGATACATAAGAAGCAACTAGTATGAAAAGGAGACATTTTTTACAATCTACAGCTGCAACTAGCGCTTTTATCGGCCTTGGCGGGCTTTCGCTTTCTTTTGCTGAAAAACAGACCAAACATATCACCATCCTGCACACTAACGACGTTCACAGCCACATAGAACCTTTTGGACCAGATCATAACCGAAACCCTAATATGGGAGGAGTGGCAAGAAGGGCTACCCTGGTTGAGGAGATTCGTCGCGAAAATCCAAATACACTTTTGCTTGATGCCGGGGATATTTTCCAGGGCACCCCCTTTTTTAATTTCTATGGAGGGGAACTGGAATTCAAATTAATGAGCAGGCTTAAATACGATGCTGCAACCATAGGAAACCACGATTTTGACAATGGAATTGACGGGCTATACGCCCAACTCCCTCATGCCGACTTTAAATTTATTTCCTCCAACTATGATTTCACCAATACCGTCATGGATGGCCAGGTTTTACCACATAAGGTTTTTAACAAGGACGGAATTAAAATAGGAGTATTTGGCCTGGGGATAGATTTGCAGGGACTGGTAAATGCTCATTTATATAAGGAGACAAAATACCTTGATCCCATAGAGATCGCTACAGATATGGCAAGGATCCTAAAAGAGGAGAAAAAATGCGATTTAGTGATTTGCCTATCCCATCTTGGTTTTGAATACAGTTCTAATAAAATTTCAGATGTGAAACTGGCCGAGGCCACCAGGGATATAGATCTTATCATTGGAGGTCATACCCATACCTTCCTTGAAAAACCGGAGGTTCGTAAAAATGCAGCAGGGAAACAGGTGCTTATCAATCAGGTAGGCTGTTATGGGCTTTACCTTGGCAGGATAGATTTCTATCTGGACAAAGAGAGTAATGTATCTTCGAATGGGGTGAGTATTTCGGTTTAGGCTTAGAATCTTTCCACATAAACTACCTAATGTAGAATTTTGACGTATAGTATTTATTTATCTTGTCCCATAGGGACTATCTATGGGTAGAAAAAA
>DATHWA010000228.1:0-4650 GCA_035461025.1 Gillisia sp.
AGGAGGAGTTATCCTAACCATCAAAATCTTAAGAACGCTTTTCTTTATTGTTTTTAAAAATACCCCCTGTCATTTGGAGGTGGGAATTAAAAAGAAGCTGTCTCAAAAACGCTTTTTTCGTCAACCTGATCTTGAGTCAGGTTCTAATTAGAATTGCAACCTGTCTTAACGGAACGGGCAGGTAAATTCTGAATGACGCTTTAAATATCTTTTGAGATAGCCTCTTTATCTTACTTTTAATTACTCATTTCAGGATTCAGTTTGTAGATATACGACCATTCTTCCTCTACCGTATCATACCAAACATCCCATAGTTCACGTGCTTTTGATTCTCCTACAGCATCGGTAAAGATCTTTGCGGGACTATCTCTTTTAATATCAATGTCAGCGTACCCCTTGTATGGTTCAACAACCATAAAATTTGGAGTATTGGGGGCACCAAGTTGAAAGTTGAACCAAAGACCACGGGGAGAACCTTCTTTCTTCTTTATAGTATTGGTCACTTCAGTTAATACCTTTTTAAAACTATTTTCGTTTTGAACTTTGTAATAAGTTACCCATATATATTTTGTGTCCTCGGGCCTGCTTCTGCTCACTTCGGGCATAGTGCTGGCTACTCTGGAACTTACTTTTTCAATATGAGGCAGAATATAATTCAATAGATCTATATAGCATTCATTATCTATCTTATCTTTCCTTTCCATTTCGGCCCATCTGGAATTTGTACCAGTCATAATATAAACCTGGCCTTCTCCCTGTTGCCTGCTCCACATGCTCCATTTTTCTTCCCCTTTAAGTTTGAGGTAGCATTCCTTCCATATTTTCACACCTTCTATAAACCGGGCATTGTGTCCTTGTTTAACTGTAATTTCAGTTGAATGTAGAATTTCACTTGCTCCATTTTGTGCAGAAAGCACACCCATTCCGAAAATTGCAACGATCCCTGTGGCAATAAAAATTTTAATTGTTTTCATGATATTTGGTTTTAGGTATTAATAAATCAGTTAATACAGGTTTAAGTAACTGATAATCAATTAATAAAAAAAACGATTTAGGACGAATACATCAAACTGCTGTCCGAAAAAGGGGAATTAATAAACGAAAGGATCAAATGGTTTGCAGATGCTTGAGCAGCTCCTCTTTTAGAGACTTTTTAATAGGAATTACTTTCCTGCCAATCACGATATGGCTGGTGGCTACTTCTGTGATTTGGGAAATGTTGATGATAAAGGACCGGTGAATTCTTAGAAAATGCTTTGCCGGTAATTTCCTGTCCATCTCTTTTAGCGTCATCACCACAAGATACTCTTTGTTACTGGTAAAGATTCGACAGTAGTTTCGTTCGGCTTCAATGTAAAATATGTCTTTGATCTTTACTTTGACCATTGTATTTAAATGTCTAACAAAAATACAATCACTTAAGATGAAGGTTTCATCATTTTGAGTCTTTGCACTCGTATTGTCGTCATTCCTGCATGCTATTTGAGTTATAGTCATTTCAATGGCGCGTTGCAGGTCCAGTTTTTTATAAGGTTTAGCAATAAAGCCATGAGGGTGTGTTTCTTTAGCACGGTTGAAATGTGCATCATCGGCATTCGCAGTTAAATAAATTACAGGAATATCCCGGGTCTTTTGCATGGCCTTTGCAGTCTCAATGCCATCTAAATTGCCTTTGAGATTTATATCAAGCAATAATATATCAGGTGGGTTATCTTTAATATGTACCAAAGCTTCTTCTCCCCGTGGAACAATGCCGGTAACTTCGTATCCCATTTCGTTTAATTGCAGGGAAATATTTGCAGCAATGATCATCTCATCTTCCACGATCAATATTTTGATACTTTCGCTCATTATGCGCTTTTTTGGATGACAAAATCAAATTCCACATGAGTTCCTTTTTCACTGTGTTCCCTCATCTGTCCATTAAGTTGCCGGGTTAGTAATTGTACCAGTTGAGAACCGAAACCGGTACCTTTAGGAGCAATACCTGCTGTTTTCCCCACCCCATTATCTCTCACCTCCAGTTTTAAATTTTGATGTCTGTCCTTTTCCAGGCTTATGTTGATAACGCCCTGTTGCTGCTGTGGAAATGCATACTTAAGGGCATTGGTAAGCAGCTCGTTAACAATGAGGCCAATGGGAACGGCTGTATCCACATCCAATTCCAGTTTATCCATAGCGCAGTCAATTTTCACCCGCTCTTCCGCATTGAAACTGTCAAGAATACTTTCACTCAGGTTGATGAAATAATCCTTCATTTCAATACTTCCCAGATTGGTTCCCTGATATAATTTCTGATGGATTATCCCCATCGATTGCACTCGGTTCTGACTGGCGATCATGGCCTCTTTTGTAGCAGGATCGTCTATCTGAGCCGATTGTAAAGCAATCAGGCTTTTTACCAACTCTAAATTGTTCTTGACACGATGGTGAATTTCTTTGAGGAGCAGTTCGTTTTCCGCATTGTGTTTATCAAGCAACACATTTTTATGGGCTAATTCTCCATTCAATGCTTTTAATTTGCGATTATTCCGTTGTTTAAGTCTAAAATTACGATATAATAGTCCGAGTAATAAACCACCAATAATTAAGGCGATAATGTACATAGTTTGTTGTTGCTGCTTTGCAGCAAGCTCTTTATCTTGTTGGAAAACATTCAACTGTAATTCATTTTCACGAAGGCTTCTTTCGTTTCTTTCCACTTCGATGATATTGTTTGCCTCTGCCCACTCTTTATGGTATTCAAGGGCAGTCTTATAATCTCCTTTGAGCGCATACAAACCAGATAATTTTTGGATAAAGCTGGCTGTATTTGCCTTGGTATTTATCGCAATTGAGGAGTTCTTGGCAATTTCATAATAATTAATAGCCTCATCATAATTGCCTGCTGCCTCAGCAATATTGGCCAATAAAACATGCGCGAATTGATAAACATCGATCGTTCTTAGGTTGTTCTCTTCCAAAAAATTAATGGTTTTATATAGGTAAGGTTTAGCCTCTTCATATTTTCCCTTATTAATAAGGCTGCTACCCATAGAATAAGAATGCCAGGAATGGTGAAAAGGATTAGTGATTTGAGGTAATAATTCTTCAATTTGATACATATAATAATCACTTGAATCAGGGTTTGATTCTTCGTAATGATAACTCAAAAGTTTGTATGTTGTAATAAGGGCCTCATTTTTTTCCGGATAATCTGAATTCTGATAGCCAATCATACTTTTCCTTAAATATTGAAAAGATTTCTCCTGCTCTTCCGGCAAACCATATTGATATAGGAACCTGCCTCTATCTTTCAATATTTTAAGCTGAATCTCAGGTCGGTTATCATCTTTTAGCAAGTCCAGGGCTTTTACAAAAAGCTCGAGCCCCGGTTTTGGTTCTCCTCTTACAATTTTTATCAAGGCCCAATTAATCAATAACTCATAACCCAGAACCTTATCTTTTTTGCTTTCCGGGATTTTTTCGTAAAAAGCCCAACCTATGGGTGCCAGTGAATCCACTACGTTAAAGTTATGAGACCTATTAGCTCTGTCTGTGATATCACGGTACAACTCAGCCAAACGTTCATATTGAAGGGGCTTGCTATTTTGGAGTAGGAGCGCAGCCATATCAAAATAAAAAACTGTACTGTCCCGGTTAAAATGGGGCATTTCTTTAAACCACAATGCTTTGTCCTGATAGGCTCTACTCAAGGTAGAAACTTCATCAGAAGAAAGATCCTGGTGAACACTCATTTTAGATGCATTATTTCCACTATTATTAAGAAGGGAACTTTGTGAAAATCCTCCCACGTGCAACAACAAAGCAGTACACCATATAAGGAATATAATATAGAAGTTTATCATCGCTTTCCCGGTTAGATTCATTGATCAAAGTTGCTTAAGGATCGAATCTATTATGTTAGTATCAAAAGCTCAAGCCCGAATAAATCCAAACCAGGGTTATGGCTGAAATTATTTGGTACATGTAACTAAGTAATCCGGGGGAAGAATAAATATTTTAGAAGCCTTGAATATACAAAAATACCTTATTAAACAGATATTAAATTTTCATAAGTAACTGAAATACAGATAATTTAAAGGATCCTGATAGTTTTTTAAATTCGGAAGAGAATGAGCCCAGCTGTGCAAAGTCTTAGACTTTGAGCCTCCTTAAACGTCTTGAAACCTGGAAACTTAGCTGGCTGTTTTGTTGAAGTCATTAGACTGAAAGATGATTTTTCTTGCTTTATTATTGAATGAAGGTCAAAGTCTTGAAATCGATGATTCGACGAAGAAGTCAAACTTTGCGCAGCGGGGAGTAAAAATTACTCCTATGGCCTTAATGAAAGTAATTTTTTGCTATTATTACCCTTATTCAATAAACGAGAGTAAATTTTACCCTCGTCCAAATGACAGATTTTAATAGAAAAGAGCCTTTTAATAATCTTCCCTTGTTGGCAGTAGTGCAAGAAAACCCTTGTCAGTTCGAGGGAATTTGCTTTCAGCGAGAAAAATTTGTATCGAGAACACACGAGGGAGTTCTGTACTACCAACCTGTTCTCGATACATATATGAGGTCGTTGTCATGGTTGCAAATCCGCGCCAACGGGGTCAATTAACTAATTATAATCATTATATCTTCTGTTATTGTCCAGATTCCATTTTC
>DATHWA010000229.1:0-2987 GCA_035461025.1 Gillisia sp.
ACCAGTGCCCTGGAAAGTAATGTGGGATTGAACGCGATAAGCCAGTGGACTTACACCACCGGAAACACCATGCCGCAAGGACTGGGTACCGGGGGACTTTATACCAATAATTTTGATTGCCCGTTGAAAGTTAATGATGGAAATATTACCTATGATCCTAAGGTTAAATGGGTTTTTAATTTATAATTACCAACATGTATATAGAACAAGCATTTAAATACCAATATGAGTTTTGGAGATATCTCGTTGGGATATTTGTAGTAATCGCGGCAGTATTTGCAGGACAAATGCCGCTTCTGGTAGCAGTATTTCTTAAAGCCGGTTTTGATCTCCAGGGTATGGATGAAACCCAGGTGATGCAGATATTGGATTCCAACTTATCCCTTTTTCTCATGCTGCTCACTTTTGCTGTAGCTCTGGTAGGATTGCTCTTTGCAGTAAAATTTATTCATAGTCAGCCGTTTACTGCCCTCACTACTGCCCGTAAAAAAATAGACTGGAGCAGGTTCTTCTTTGCCTTTGGCCTGGTTGCCGTCTTTTCTATATCTGTAACTTTATTCGATTATTATTCCAATCCGGAAGATTATGTAGTGAATTTCCAGGCAGTTCCTTTCTTTATTATGCTGGCAATTGCAGTAGTAATGGTGCCATTGCAAACCAGTTTTGAAGAGTACTTCTTCCGCGGATATTTGATGCAGGGATTAGGTACCCTGGTGCGCAACAGATGGGTGCCACTAATAGTGACTTCGGTTATATTTGGCGGACTGCATTTTTTCAATCCTGAAGTTACCAAATTAGGAAATATCATTATGATCTATTACATAGGCACAGGGTTCTTACTGGGGATTATGACCCTCATGGATGACGGGCTTGAACTAGCCCTGGGTTTCCATGCGGGGAATAACCTTATAACAGCCGTGCTGGTAACGGCAGACTGGACTGCCTTCCAGACCAATTCTATTTTAAAAGATATATCTGAACCTTCTGCAGGGTGGGATGTGCTTATTCCGGTACTCATAGTTTATCCAATATTTCTCTTCATTATGGCAAAGAAATACAAGTGGAGAGATTGGGGTCATAAACTTTTTGGAAAGGTGGAGAAGCCTGAAGTGTTAAAACCTTCAGAATTAGGTTAAGGATTTTCGTACATTTTGTTAAATTTAAAAATTCATGATAATAACCTTTGCTATACGAGGAAGAATATGAATGAAAAATTTGACGTCCCGGAGGTTCATCCGGATTTTAAGATCAATAAAATCCACTTTTCAATTTCCGATCTCAGGAAGGTTGCATACAATTTTATCAAGGAAGGGGAGCCTTATGAAGGGCTCATTGGAGATTTTATCCTGGACTGGGTAAAACCCTCCCTCTACCTGGAAGTGCAAACCTCCGGCTCTACAGGAAAACCCAAAAAAATAAAGATTAGGAAGGACCACATGATAAACTCTGCCCGGGCGACCGGGAAGTACTTCGAGTTACCGGAAAAGTCTAAAGTTTTAATGTGTTTACCGGCCAATTTCATTGCGGGTAAAATGATGATTGTGAGGGCCATGGTCCTTGGATGGGAACTGGATCTTGTTCCTCCTTCATCCAATCCGCTGGACCAGGTTTTTAAGACTTACGATTTTTGTGCAATGACCCCTTTCCAACTGGATAATTCTATTGGCAGGCTTCATCTTATAGATAAACTAATAGTTGGTGGAGGCGCAGTTTCTCCTCAACTGCAAAATATGGTACAGGACCTGGGAACCAAAGTATATGAAACTTTTGGTATGACAGAAACCGTATCGCATATAGCTGCCAAACGACTCAATCCTACTAAAAAGAAATCAAAGCCAATTCCTTTTAAAGTACTTCCGGATATTGGCATCTCTACAGATAATCGTGGATGTCTTGTGGTAAAAGCACCAAAGGTTGCAGAGGATATTATTGTGACCAATGATGTGGTAGAGATTGTGACCTACAAAAAATTCTTCTGGAAAGGTAGAATTGATAATGTCGTGAATTCCGGAGGTGTAAAATTACACCCTGAGGAAATTGAATTTAAACTAAATGACCTTATAAACCGTAGGTTTTTTGTAACCGGACTTCCCGATGATGCCTTAGGAGAAAAGCTGGTACTTTTTGTTGAGGCCGATTTTTCTGAAGAACTGCTTACACAATTGGAAGAAGATATTAAAGGTTTAGAATCTCTCGAAAAATTTGAAGTTCCTAAAAAGATCTATCTGGTTCAGAAATTTGAAGAAACTTCCAACGGAAAGATCCACAGGGAAAATACAGTGAAGAGCCGTAACAAATGAAGCACAATTTAAATACCCCGCTAAAACTACTTTTTATTTTTTTATTAATTAGTTTCTCTATCGAGGCCCAGGTCCTTTCAGAAAAAGAAAGGGCTGAAAAAATCGATGAGATCCTGGCCGACAAATTTGAGAATTTACTGCCCGATCTTATGGACAGGGCTGGGATAGATATGTGGGTTATCATTTCGCGGGAATATAATGAAGATCCTGTCATGCGTACAATGCTTCCTGCTACCTGGCTTAATGCACGGCGAAGAACCATCCTGGTTTTTAACAGGGATAAAGAAAAAGATACCCTGGAAAGAATAGCCGTTGCTCGTTATGATATCGGGAAAAATATTGTCTCTGCCTGGGATCCGGGGAAAGAACCTGATCAATGGAAAGCCCTCGTGGAGATTATAGAGGATAAAGCACCGGAAACTATCGGGCTCAATTATTCTAAAGATTTTACAATAGCAGATGGGTTGGTGAAAACTGACCACGATGAGTTTCTGGAAGTGCTACCTAAAGATTATCAAAGTAGAATAGTTTCTGCTGAAGATCTTGCAGTAGGCTGGATTGAAACCCGCTCCAAAATGGAAATGGAGCTGTATGAAGCCCTTGTTGCTCAAACCCATGCAATTATAGCTGAAGCCTTCAGCAACAAAGTTATTACTCCCGGTGTCACAACAACTGAAGACGGGGTTT